>DASUXP010000214.1:0-9212 GCA_036377835.1 Sphingomicrobium sp.
TCGGCTGAACGCGGCTGCCAGCTCGACGTGGGTCGACCAGCGGAACTGTCCCACCGGCCGCACCCATTCGAGGCTGTAGCCCCCGCCGGCGAGTAGCGCCGCGTCGCGCGCGAAGGTCGCCGGGTTGCAGCTGACATAGGCGATCCGCTGCACGGAGGAGGCGGCAAGGGCCGTCACCTGCTCGGCCGCGCCGGCCCTCGGCGGGTCGAGCACGACCGCATCGAAACGCGCGAGCTCGCTCGAATCCAGCGGCCGCCGATAGAGGTCGCGATGCTCGACCGTCATCGACGGTGCTGCGCGCGCCAGCGATCCAACGGCATCCCGCGACGCTTCGGCGGCGTAGTGGGCGCGCACGCCCAGGGCGAAGGTGCCTACGCCCGCGAAGAGATCGGCAATTGCCTTGGCTCCGCCGGCACATGCGCGCACCGCCTCGACGAGCACCGCTTCTCCGTCTTCGGTTGCCTGGAGGAACCCGCCCTGCGGGAAGGCCACGGGGACTCCGGAAAGCGTCACCGTCACGGGCTCCGGCTCGAACAAGGTCTCGGGCCCGAGGCCGGAGTCCACGCCGAGCCGCGCCAGCCGATGCTCCGCGGCAAATGATGTCAGCCGCTCGAGCGCCTCGAACCCTTTCGGCTGCACGCCCTTCAGCAGCACGTCGGCGCCCTGGTCGACCAGCGCCAGCTGCACCTCGACGGCGCGCCTCGGCTCGATCAACCCCGACAGCAGCGCCCGCAGCGGATCGACCAGGGCGAAGAGCTCGGGCCGCAGGATATGGCACTCGCGCATGTCGACGACCCGGTGCGACTTCTCGGCATTGAAGCCGAGCAGCACGCCTTGTCCCACCTTGACCGCCCGCAGTGCCGCCCGCCTGCGGGCGCATGGCGGGGACAGATGCGGCTGACGGACCTCCACAGCGAGCCCGTGCTGGGCCAGCGCCGTTTCGATCCGGCTGACGAGATAGGCCGAATAGGCCTCGTCGTCGGCATGCTGCAGCTGGCATCCGCCGCATTCGGGGAAATGCCGGCACGGCGGCTCCTGGTGATGCGGGCCGAACGCGAGCGCGCCGTCATCGAGCAGCGCGTCACCGGGGACTCCGAACGGGACGTGGCGGCCGCTTGGCGTCACGCCGTCGCCGCGCGCCGCGATTCGGACGATGGGCTCGTTCATCGCGCCAGGTCGAGCGCCTCGGGGATCGCGGCGGCAAGGTCGTCGGCGATCATGTGCGGCCCGGCGATCTCGGCGGAACGGCCGTGCAGCCAGACCGCCGCGCAGGCAGCCTCGAACGGGTCGAGGCCCCTCGCGCGCATCGCCGCGGTGATCCCCGCCAGCACGTCGCCCGTGCCCGCGCTCGCCAACCAGTGCGGGGCAGGCGGAGCAAAGGCGACGCGGCCGTCGGGAGCGGCAACCACCGTGTCCGGCCCCTTGTAAACCACCACCGCGCGCGCGAGCCTGGCTCCGGCGAGCGCCTGCTCGGCCTTGGAGCCTTCCTGCTCGCCGAACAGATGCTCGAATTCGCTGCCGTGGGGCGTGACGATCGGCGGCTGCCCGTCGGGCGCCTCGATCGCGGCAATATCCTCGGGCCGCAGCAGTCGCAGCGCGTCGGCATCGAGCACCAGCGAGCCGTCCGCGCGCAGTACCTCGGCAAGCCGCTGCTGCGCCCGTTCCGACTGCCCCAGCCCGGGGCCGATGAGCAGGCACCCGTGGCGCTGCGCGTCCGGTTCCCATTCGCGGCCCTGGACGATTGCCGCGGCGACATTGGTCAGGAACTGGTCGGCATAGAGCCGCACGGTGCCCGCACCGGCCTTCGCAGCCGCCGTCGCGGAGAGCACCGTGGCCCCCGGCATGTGGCCGGTCAGGATCGAGACGAGCCCTCGGCGATATTTGTCGGCGTCGGGCGGGATCGGTGGCAACCGCGGAGGGCCGATCTCGTGCCATTGCTCGCCCGCGGCGATGCCGATGTCCGCAAGGACGACCCGCCCGCACCTCGACAGCGCGGGAAACAGGCGGTGCGCGGGCTTCAGCGCGCCGAAGGCGACGGTCAGGTCGAACTCGGAAACCTGGCCGAGCTCCGCGCCGGAATCGCTGTCCACCCCGCTCGGCACGTCGCACGCGACCCTCACCTGCGCCGCGCCACACAGCCTGGAAAGCGCTTGCTCGGCAGAAGGCTCAAGCCCGCGCTTGAGGCCGGTTCCAAACAAGGCGTCGATCACCACCGGCGCGGGGGAAGTCGCGTCCGACAGGGCTTCGACGGCGCCATCCCATTGCGAGCGCGCCCATCGGGCGGCGTCGCTCTTCGGCTCCGACAGGGCCGCGACCCGCACCTCCACGCCCCGCTCGGCAAGGTGGCGGGCGGCGACATAGCCGTCCCCGCCATTGTTGCCGGGCCCGCACAGGATCAGCGTCCTGAGCGGCCCGGCGTAGCGGTACACCGCCTCGGCGAGCGCCGCCCCTGCCCGCTCCATCAGCTCTTCGACGCCGGTGCCGCCGTCGATGGCCGCCTGCTCGGCGGCACGCATCTGCTCGGCGGTGAGGATCGGGCGCATGCCCGCCCCTTAGCGCAGCGCCGTCGCCAGGCGCCACCATTCGCGTGGCACGCGATCGGCCGCGGAGTCCCTCGCCTCCTCGCTGTCGAACAGAGCGAAGCAGGTCGCGCCGGAGCCCGACATGCGAACGAAGGCGGCGCCGGGCTGCGTCGCCAGCCACGCCAGCACGGTCTCGATCTGCGGGACCACGGCGATCGCCGCCGTCTCGAGATCGTTCCGCCCCTCGCGCCAGTCGCCGAGCGGCCCGCGGTCGACCCCGTCCCACCGCTCAAACACCTCCGCGGTCGGCAATTGCACGCGCGGGTTCACCAGCAGCACGGGCGTCCCGGAAAGATCGGACAGGTCCACCGGAGAGAGCTGGTCGCCCGCACCTTCCCCCCGCATCGGCAGGCTGAGCAGGCACGCCGGCACGTCGCTGCCGATCCCCGGCGCGACCGCCTGCGCATGCTGCGGATCGATTTGCCACAATGACGTCAGCAGCCTGAGCGCCGCCGCCGCGTCCGCCGAGCCCCCGCCGATGCCGGACGCGACCGGCAGCCTCTTGTCGAGCGCGATATGCGCGCCCCGATCAACGGCGGCGGCGTCGCTCAGCGCACGGGCAGCCCGGAGGACGAGATTGTCATCGATCTGTGGCAGCTCCCCTCCGAAGTGACCCGTGACCTCAAGCGACAGCTCGTCCGCCGCCTCCGCGCTCAACCGGTCGCCATCGCTGCAGAAGGCGAACACAGTCTCGATCGCATGCCGCCCATCGGGGAGCTTGCCGCGGACGTGCAGAGCGAGATTGAGCTTGGCCGGCGCGATCTCGCGCGCGGGCGCGCTCAAGGCGCGGCGTTCGCGGAGCTGAGGCCGGCCGCGATCTTGGCCTTGAGCCGCGTCGCGACGTCGTCCTCGGCGGTGAGCAGCCCGGCGTTCCAGGCAAAACGCGCCTCAATCCGGCGCCCCGACGTGTACAGCGCGTCGCCGAGATGCTCCTGGATCTCGGCCTGGTCGGGGTCCTTTTCCGCGGCCCGCTGAAGGGTCGCGATCGCGTCCGCCACTTTGCCCCGCTTGAACTGCGCCCAGCCGAGCGAATCGGTGATCGAGGCGTCGTCCGGCGCGAGATCGCTCGCCTTGCGGATCATCGCTTCGGCCGAATCCATGTTCTCGCCGCGCTCGAGCTGGGCATAGCCGAGAAAGTTGAGCAGCAGCGGCTGGTCGGGGGCAATAGCCAGGGCCTGCTGCAGCGACTCCTTCGCCTCGGGCCAGCGCTTGCCTTCCTCGAGCGCACTCGCCCGCAGCAAGAGCAGCGGCCAGAGCTCGGTCTTCAGGCCTTGCGCGGTCGCCAGCTGCGCCGCGCGCCCATAGGCGTCGGCAGCTTGGTCGTGCCGCTTCATCGCCTCGTAGACGTCACCCATCCGCGAAAAGTCGCTGATCCCGGCGTCCGGCCTCAGCGCCGCCACCTGCGCCACCTGATAGGCCTCGGCGAGGCGCTTCTCGTCGATCAGGATGCGCACCTGCACGTCGCGGACCTGCGCGTTGAGCGCGTCATTGTCGGCGACCGAGCGAAGCACCGCCAGCGCCTCGTTCGAGCGGCCCTGGCCGTCGAGCAGCAGCGCGAGCAGGATCGCGGCGCTGCTGTTCTGCGGGTTGGCGTAGCGCGCGACCTGGACCAGCCCCACGGGCGCGGCCGCGCGCTCGAGCCGGGCGACGTCGGCAGCGAAGCCGGTCAGCACTTCGCTGAACGCCTTGGCCGGCGTGTCGATGCCCTGCCCGCTGGCTCTCCTGGCGAGGATTCGCTGGCGGGCGATCGCGGTCTCCGTGCCCATGCCCTCGACGATGGCCAGCGCACGCGCCTGGTCCCCCGCGGCAAGGAATCCGTCCGCCAAAGCGAGGCGGACCTGGTTTTCGCGGCTCCCGGCCGATTCGGCGGCCTGTTTGGCGAAGGGCTCCGCCTCGGCGGCGCGGCGGAACTTCAACAGGATAAGCGCCTGCTGCTCCGCCCGCAGCGGCCCGAGCAGGCTGTTGGGCGGGATTTGCTGGACGGTCTGCAGCGCGTCCTTGAGGTCGCCCCGGTCGGCGTAGGCCCAAGCCGTCAGCAACGGCGTGATGAACTCCAGCGTGCCCGTCTCGCTCGGCGTTCGCAGCCATTGCAGCGCCCGGTTCGGCTGGTTGCGGCGAAGTTCCTGCGCGGCGAGGAGCAGCCGGGCGTCGGGCGTCAGCTTGGCCGGCGGGAGGTTGGTGGCGAGCTGCAGCGCGAGGTCGATCTGCCCCGCGCCGACTGCTTCGATCAGGGCCTTGCGGGCCAGGTCGGCCTGGTTCGGTTCCGCTTCGGCGAGCGAGGCGAGCAGCCCCGCCGCGCGCGCATGGTCGCCGCTCATCGCCGCCGCCCGCGCCTGGACATAGACCAGCCCGGGATCGTTGGGCGCGACCCGCACCTTCGCCGCGGCGGGTGTGGAGAAGGCGAGCAGCGCAGCGGCCGTCGCGCCGGCGAGCAGGTTACATGTTCGGATAATTCGGCCCTCCGCCGCCTTCGGGTGTGACCCAGTTGATGTTCTGCGTCGGGTCCTTGATGTCGCACGTCTTGCAGTGGACGCAGTTCTGGGCGTTGATCTGAAGCCGCGGCTCACCGTTCGAATCCTCGACAAATTCATAGACTCCGGCGGGACAATAGCGCTGTTCGGGCCCGGCGTAGACCGGAAGATTGATCGCGGTGGGTATGTCCGCGTCCTTGAGCGTCAGATGAACCGGCTGGTCTTCCTCATGGTTGGTGTTGGACACGAACACCGACGACAAGCGATCGAAGGTCAGCACGCCGTCGGGCTTGGGATAGTCGATCGGCTTCGCCTGCTCCTTGCGCCGAAGCGTGGTGTGGTCGGCCTTGAGCTTCAGCGTCCACGGCACGCCGATCCTGAGCGTGTTCAGCCACATGTCGAGGCCGGCGTAGAGCGTCCCCAGGAAGCCGCCCCAGTGCGAGACCGCCGGCTGGGCATTTCGCACCATCCTCAGCTCCTTGACGATCCAGCTCGAGTGGAGCGCCTTTTCGTAGGACTCGAGCAGGTCTGAGGAGCGGTCTGCGGTAACGGCCTCGAACGCCGCCTCGGCGGCGAGCATCGCCGACTTCATCGCCGTATGCGTGCCCTTGATCCGCGGAACGTTCACGAACCCGGCCGAGCAGCCGATCAGTGCGCCGCCCGGGAAAACGAGCTTCGGGATCGCCTGGTAGCCGCCCTCGTTGATCGCCCGGGCACCATAGGAGACGCGCCGGCCGCCCTCGATCTCGGCGCGGATCGCCGGATGAGTCTTCCACCGCTGGAATTCCTCGAACGGGGACAGATGCGGGTTCGAATAATCGAGTGCGACGACGAAGCCCAGGGCGACCTGGTTGTTCTCCTGGTGGTAGAGGAACCCGCCACCCCAGGCGTCGGTGAGCGGCCAGCCTTGGGTATGGATGACTCTTCCCGGCTTATGCTTCTCGGTAGGAACGTCCCACAACTCCTTGACTCCAAGGCCGAAGACCTGTGGTCCGCAGTCCTTGCGCAGGCCGAACAACTCGCTCAGCCGCTTGGTCAGATGGCCTCGCGCCCCTTCCGCAAAGAAGGTGTAGCGGGCGTGGAGCTCGATCCCCGGCTGATAGTCGGGGCGATGGCTGCCGTCGCGGGCGATTCCCATGTCGCCGGTGGCCACGCCCTTCACCGAGCCATCCTCGTCGAACAGGATCTCGGAGGCGGGGAAACCGGGGAAGATCTCGACCCCGAGCTCCTCCGCCTGCCCCGCCAGCCAGCGGCAGAAATTGCCGAGGCTGAGCGTATAGGTGCCCTTGTTGTGCATGAAGGGCGGGAGCAGCAGGTGCGGCATCCCCCACTTACCGGTCTTGCTCAGGATCCAATGGTGGTTTTCGGTGACCGGCACCGTCAGCGGCGCGCGACGCTCCTTCCAGTCGGGGATCAGCTCGTCGAGCGCGATCGGGTCGAGCACCGCGCCCGAGAGGATATGCGCCCCGACCTCGCTGCCCTTCTCGAGGACGCAGACAGAAAGCTCGCGCCCCGCTTCGCTGGCGAGCTGCTTCAGCCGGATCGCGGCACTCAGCCCGGCCGGGCCGGCGCCGACGATGACCACGTCATAAGCCATGGATTCGCGCTGCATCCGTTCCACTCGCTCTCCCGCTCCGCGCGGCTCGTTCGCGCCTCTCGTCGCGGCGGGAACACAATTCGACTCGTCTGCCCTGCCAATTCCTTGACCATAACGTCAATGGCGGGGAGGAAAGCCGTATGGGCGGGGAAAGGGACACGATCGGCATTGCCGAGGCGCGCAGCGCGCTTGCCTGGTGGCTGGAATCGGGCGTCGACACCATCGTCCAGGACGCGCCGCGCGACTGGCTGAAGCCGCCAGCGGCGAAGCCTGCGCCGGGCGCTGCTGCACCGCCGCCGAATGTCAGCCCCCCGAGCCAGGACACGCTCGCCGAGCTGCAGCAATGGCTCGCCACCAGCGCGCAATTGCCGCTCGCCTCATCGACGGCGCGGCGAATCCTCCCGCACGGGCCGGAGAATGCCGCGATCATGCTGCTCAGCGACGCGCCCGCGCTCGAGGATTTCACCGCGGGACAACCGATCGGCGGCGATGCCTGGACGCTGGCCACCCGAATGCTTGCCGCCATCGGGATCGAGCCCGAAGCCGCCTACAGCGCGTCCCTCTCCTGCTTCAACACGCCCGGGGCTCGGATGACGGACGAAGACCGCCGTGCCTGTGCCGAGATCGCACGCCGGCACATCGGTCTCGCGAAGCCGAAGCGCCTGATCCTTTTCGGCGATGGCTCCTGCGTCGCCCTGATCGGCAAGCGGCTGGTCGACGCGCGCGGCCACATTCACAAGGTGGAAGGCGTGCGCGCTGTCGCCACCTTCCACCCCCGCCACCTCATTAATCGGCCCTTAGACAAGGCTTTGGCATGGCGGGACCTGTTGCTGCTGATGGAGGACGAGTCTTGAAGGCTGGACTGCTCGCGTTCGGAGCATTGATCTGGGCCGCGCCCGTGACCGCGCAGGCGCAGGACCCGCTGGCGCCGCTGCCCACGACTTCGCCCCCATCCGCGAGCGCGGCTCCGGAGGTCGCCCAGCCGCCGCCCTCGCCTCCCCCGGCCCCGTCGGTAGCGGCTCCCAAGGATTGGCGGGGCGTGTTCGACGCGATCGATTCGGGCAATTGGGCCGCGGCCCGCGCCGGCATCGCCGCGCTTCCGCAGGGCATCCTCACACCGCTCGCCAAGGCCGAGCTCTACACCGCCAAGGGCTCGCCCACGGTCGACCTCGCTTCGCTGCAGGCGCTGGTCGCCCAGGCGCCCGAGCTGCCCCAGGCGGAGCAGCTCGCGCGCATGGCGTGGACCCGCGGGGCAACCACCATGCCGGCCTATATCCCGCCGCAGCGGACGCTCAGCCTCGGCTCGGCACCAGGCCGCTATCGCGCCCGCCCGGTCCAGGGTGAGCCGGCCGCCGACCAGCTCCGCCCCCTTCTCGACCAGCTGGTCAAGAACGACGACGCCGCCGGCGCCGAGGCCCAGCTCATCACCTTCGCCCCGCAGCTGTCGGTCGAAGCGCGCGCCGAGGCCGCCACCCGCACCGCGTTCATCTATTATATTCTCGGGCTCGACATGGATGCGCGGCGAGTGGCCGACACCTGGCGGCAGGGCGCGACCGGCGAATGGGCGTCGCAGGCCGCCTGGGTCTCCGGCATTGCTTCGTGGCGGCTCGGCGATTGCGAATCCGCCTCGCGCGCGTTCAACCAGGTCGCGGCCACCGCGCAGCAGCGCGAGCTCCGCGCCGGGGGCCTTTACTGGCAGGCCCGGGCCGAGCAGGCCTGCCGCCGCCCCGCGTCGGTCGAACCGCTGCTTCGGGCTGCGGCGACGGCCCCCGAATCGTCGGAGAGCTTCTACGGCCTCCTCGCCCGCGAGACGCTCGGCATGGACACCAAGCTCGCGTCCGACCCGCTGATCGGCTTCGACCCGCCGGTCGACCAGCTGCCCAACGTCCAGCGCGCCAAGGAGCTGGTGCGGATCGGCGAGATCGGGCTTGCCGAGGAGCTGCTCCGCCACCAGGCGCGGATCGGCCTTCCTACCGAGCACCACGCGCTCATTCAGGTGGCCAAGAAGCTCGACCTCGCCGGCGCCCAGCTGTGGCTGGCCAACAACGGCCAGTGGGGCGCCCGTTCCGACGCCGCCGACCGCTACCCCAATCCGCGCTGGATCCCGCTCACCGGCTGGCGCGTCGATCCGGCGCTCGCCTTCGGACACATCGTCCAGGAATCGTCCTTCCGCCGGGCCGCGGTCAGCCCCGCCGGAGCCGTGGGCCTGATGCAGGTCCGCCCGGGGAGCGCCGGCGACATGGCGCGCAGCCGCGGCATCGCTTTCTCGCGGGCGATGCTCACCGACCCCCGGGCCAACCTCGAGTTCGGCCAGAGCTATATCGAGATGCTGCGCGGCCAGACCTCGACCGGAGGGCAGCTTCCCCGCGTCATTGCCGCCTACAACGCCGGCCCGACTCCGGTCGCCCGCTGGGCGGGGATCAACGACAAGGGCGATCCCCTGCTGTGGATCGAATCCCTGCCCTATTGGGAGACCCGCTATTACGTCCCCGCGGTGCTTCGGAACATGTGGGTCTATCAGGGCCTCAACCGCGAGGACACAACGACGCTGAAGGCCATGGC
>DASUXP010000215.1:0-4765 GCA_036377835.1 Sphingomicrobium sp.
ATCACGCCATCGTCCTGCCCGTAGAAAATGACGTGCAACCCGCCGTTGCGGCGCTCCGCCAGGCCGGCGGTCGAGGAGTTAAGGGTCCAGTTGAACGGCGGGAGCGCGTCGCTGCCCTTGAAGTCCGCGTCGAAGACCGGCGCGTCCGCCGCGCCTTGCAGGTGCGACGCGCGCTTCCACAGCTCGCGGGCGCCGGCATAGTCCTGCGCCGCGATCAGGCTGGCGACGAGACGCGCCGGCCAGGTCGCGGTCCTCGGCGCGGAGCCGGGATCGGCGAGCGACTGGACGAGGCGGGCATTGCCCGCGTCGGCGGCGAGCACCGACAGCGCAGCGTCGGCGACCACGGGGTCGGAGCGGAACAGCGCGCGGAGCTGCGGCCGGTTGCGCGGGTCTTTGGCATAGTTGCCGAGATAGGGCGCGAGGCTCGCTGCTCCGTTGGGCACGAACTTCGAGAGGAACGCGATCTCCGTGAGGCCCTGCCGCGCATTGCCGGTGCGGAACGCATGCTCGGCGAGGAAATAGCGCGCCGGCACGGATCGCCCGTCGCGCAGCTTGGCGGCGAGGAACGCCGCCCCCGCCGCTGCTTCGTCGCCGGCGATTTGCGCCTGGACGCCGCGCACGAGAAATGGCTCGGGCGCGAGCGGCGCCTTCACTGCCGAGTCCCTGATCGTCGCCAGCACCTCGGGGCTGACCGGCCTGCGCAGCCGGCTCGCGGTCCCGATCTCGGTCAGGCCCTGCCACAGCTCCACATCGGGGTGCCCGGGCCAGACGCGCGCGGCGAGCTGCGGGCGGGTCTCGGCATATTGTTCGACGATCGCGCCGCGGACCACCTCGATTGCGAGCAGCAGGGCCGCCGCGGCGACGAGGATGATCCGTCCGGTCAGGATGACCCCCCGCGCGCCCGTCCTAGCCGTCCGCGTCCTGAGGGATCATCAGGATCTCCTCCTTGCGCCGCTGGTCGAGGCGGCCGTAGCCGTAGCCATAGCCGTAGCGCTTGTAGCCATATCCGCCGGACGCGTCGGTTGACTTGGTGAGAGTCGCTCCGAGCACATGCGCGCCGGTCGCCTCGAGCCGGTTGAGCGCCTCGATCGCCGCGCGGGTGCGGGTCTTGCCGCTTTCGATGACGAACATCACGTCGCTCGCCGCCGCCGCTAGCAGCGGGGCGTCGGCAAGGCCGAGGGTCGGCGGGGCGTCGATGACGATGAGGTCGAACCGCTCCGCCGCCTGCGCGATGATGGCCCGGATCCGCGCGGTCGAAAGAAGGTCGGCCGGGTTGGGCGGAAGCGGCCCGCTCGGCAGCAGCCAGAGGTTCTCGTGCTGGGTCTCGACGACATGCTGGTCGACTCGGTCCTCGTTGGTCAACAGCTTGGTCAGGCCGATCTTGTCCGAGGCCGACTTGAACGCCGGCTTCCTTAGGTCACTGTCGATCAACAGCACCGACTTCTCGCGCCGGGCGAAATTCTGCGCGATGGCGAGCGCGGTCGATGACTTGCCCTCCCCCGGCTGGGTGCTGGTGATGAGCAGGGTCTTGGGCATGCCGGATTCGGTGCTGAAGCGCAGCGCAGCGACCACGGCCGAATAAGCTTCGGACACGATCGAGGCGGGGTTCTTGAGCTCGTCGATGAAGCCTTGCTTGGCAACCGTCTTGGGGATCGCGCCGAGGCAGGCGAGGCCGAGCTTGGTGCGGATGTCGTCGCGGCTCTTGATGGTGTCATTGATGAACTCGAGCCCGACGGCGAAGGCGATTCCCGCGAGCAGGCCCGCGCCGAGCCCTGCGAGCAGGTTCATCAGCAGGTTCGGCTTGTAGGGGAAGCCCGGCGCGTCGGCGCGGTCGACGATCGAGACCGGTGCGACTCCGATGCCGCCGGCGACCCCGATCTCCTTGTAGCGCTGCAGGAGCGCGTCGTAGAGGCTGCGGTTGGTGTCCACCTCGCGTTGCAGGATGTTGTACTGGATGCTGCGGCCGCGGAGGTTGAGGACCGCGCCCTTGAGCTGGGCGACCCGCGCCTGGAGCGCATGCTCGGCGGACAGCGCCGCGCGATAGTCGGCGAGCAACGTGTTCGTTCTGCCCGACGACATTTGCGCGCTCTCCCGCGCGATCGCCTTGTCGAGCTCGTCGATCTGCGCCTTCAGGCTCTGCATCTCGGGATGCTCGGGCTTCATGAAGGTCCGCTTCTGCTGGTAGTCCGCGGCGAGCGTCGCGCGTTGCTGGCGAAGCTGCTGCGTGCTCGCCGTCACCTCGGTCGTCGGGCCGGTCGCCAGCGCCTGGCGGAACGCGCCCTCCGCGGCGACCCGCCTCGCGGTCGCGTCGGCGAGCGCCTTGTTGAGCGCGATCAGCGATTCGCCCTGGAGCGAGCTGGCGTCGCTCGGCGGCCCCTTGGCGTCGGGCGCGGTGGACGTGTTGATGATTCCCTGCGCCTGCGCATATTGCACCAGCGACCGCTCCGACCGCTCGAGGTCGCCGCGGGTCTTGGCGATCTGTCGCTCGAGGAACTTGCGGGCATAGGCCGAAGCCTCGTAGCGCCGCTGGAGGGTCGAGTTGATGAAGCTGTCGGCGATGCCGTTGGCGACCACGGCGGCCATCTGGGGCGAGGTGGAATCGAAGCTGAAGCGGATCAGGGTCCCTTCGTCGGGCTTGATCACCTGCAGGCTGTTCTGGACCTGGGCGGTCGCCATCTTCAGCCGCGACGATGCGTCGGCGTCCTGCGGGACGAACTCGGAATTGTTGGCGAGGTTGAGCTCCTGGGCCGTGCGCTCGGCGACGCTCTTGCTCGACAGCAAGCCGACCTGGGTGACGACGAAATCATAGGGATTCTGGATCGATGCGGCGCGCTCCTTCGATTGCTCGTCGGAGATTTCGACCGTCGGCGGATTGGCCTCGATCGTGACCCAGGCGCGATAGACCGGCGTGGTCAACAAGGTCAGGATGATGGCCCCGGCGAGGCCGACCGCCATCGCCCCGAGGATCAGCCAGCGCCAATGCTGGAGGATCCGCATCAACGTTGGGAAGTCGAGGATATGGCCGGCGGAATAGACCCGCTGTCCCGGCTGGGGCGGGAGCGGCGGCGCGTAGGGCTGGACCGGCCACGGCCCCTGATTGGGTACGGCTATGCTGTTGTTCACGATGTCCTCGCCGGCTCAGGGGGTTGCTTCGGCATCGCCTAGAAGGGCCTGAAGATCGACAGCAAGGGGATGCTGTTGAGGATCTGCTTCTGCGCCTGCTTGATCGACGACCCGTCGACCACGACGATGTCGCCGGGGTAGATTTGCGGGTCAGGCGACTGACCGCGGCGGATCGCGACCAGGTCGAAGGCCGCGACCTGGCGCTTGCCGCCGATCGTCCGGAAGATGGCGACTCGATGCGCGTTGGCTTCCTCGGTCGTTCCACCGGCCAGCGCGACCGCCTGCATCAGCGAGGTCTGCCCGGCCACCGGGAAGGAGCCCGATTGCTTGACCGCGCCGTCCACGGTGACCGCGCGCTTGGTCGAGGCCTTCACCCCGACGCTGACGTCCGGATTCTCGAAATATTTCGTGCCGAGGAGCTGGGTCAGCCGGTCGTCGAGCTGGGCGGTGGTGAGGTTCGCCGCCTCGACCTCGCCGACCAGCGGCAGCGAGATATGACCGGTCAGGTCGACCTCATAATCGCCGGTCAGGTCCTGCGACTTGAATACCTTGACCGAGACGGTGTCCATCGGCGCGATCCGGTAATCGGATTCGAGCGGCACGACGCTGGGCGCATCGGGCCTGCCGAGCTGTACGTCATAGGGGATCGGCCCGCCGGGCCGGTCGGCGCATGCCGCCGCGAACAGCATTGCGACAGCGACGATCAACAGTCGGATTGGGCGCTGGGCCGGAGCAGACAACACGATCACACCTCGCGAAAGAACGCGCGCTTCTCCCCTTATCCTTAATGGATATCCCCGGAGCGGTGCTGACTAGTCTCCAAAATGGACCAAATCAATGCGCCGGCAGAACAGCGTCGCCGACCGGCTCCGCCGTCGCCATGATCCGGCGATCGGTTCCGTCGATCACCAGCGTCGTCAGCACGCCCGTCGCATAGGCACCCGTATCGATCCCGATACGGTTGGGAAGCTCTTCCACCTGCGGGCGAATGGTATGGCCGTGGACCACGACGAAGCCATGATCCGTATCGTCGGCGAGGAACGGCTCGCGGATCCAGCGCAAATCCGACTGGCTCTGCCGATCGAGCGGAACGCCAGGGCGGATTCCGGCATGAACGAAGAGGTAGTCGCCGAATCGGCAGGTATCGACGAAGCTGCGCAGGAACTCGACGTGCTTCGGCGGAATCGCCTGGCGCACCGCGGCGAGCGCGGCTGTCTCGTCCAGGCCGGCCAGGGATTCGGGGTCGACTCCATAGCTCTTCAGGCATTGGGCTCCCCCGAACCGCAGCCACTTGGCGATCAGCGCCGATTCGCCGCCGAGGATCCGCAGCAGCACTTCTTCGTGATTACCGAGCAGGAACACGGTGCGGACGCCCGGGCGCGAATATGTGCGCACCCGTTCCACGACCTCGGCCGAGCTTGGGCCGCGGTCGATCAGGTCGCCGAGAAACACCAGCAGCGCCTTCCCGGGCGGCCGCTGCTCCACGTCCGCCTCGATCTGCGAGAGAAGCCGGTCGAGCAGGTCGAGGCGGCCGTGGATGTCGCCCACGACATAAGCGCGCTGCCCCTCGGGTCCGCCGGGCGGCTGGCGCCGCGATTGCCACAGGCCGAACATGCGGTGCTTAACTCCGCGGCGCATCGAA
>DASUXP010000216.1:0-2374 GCA_036377835.1 Sphingomicrobium sp.
ATCTTTCTCGTCGTGCGAACGCGGACCTGGCCAGCGGAACTATTCGTCGTCGCCATGAACACCTCTCCTCGAGCGGGTGCCGTCCGGCGGTCCTTGAACAGCAGGGCGCCGGGCGCCTCGGAACGACCCCCATAGCAGAAACCCGCCGAGTCGTCAGAGCCAGACGCGCGAAATCGTGATTCTCGCGTCGGGCAGATATTGCGGACGGGCATCGCGGGGCCGGGCTGCGATCAGCGGAGCCGCGGAGGGCGGCAGGCCCGAGGTCGAGCCGACCAGGGTGAACTCGATCGGCTGGGCGCTTCCGGTGACGATCCGCAGCACCATCCCCTCGCAGCTGCGCCCGAAGCAGTCGATCACATATTTCTGCTCTTCGGCGGAGCGGTCGATCGGACGGACGAAGCCCTCCACGCCGGCAGAACTTATGTCCGCGCCCTCGGGGGCGAACAAGCGCAGGTTTTCGGCGCCATTGGCGCGGAGCCGGAGCGAGACGGTGCGTCCCTGCGACGTCTTCTCGCTGGCGATGAGCTCGACGCGCGGCGCCGCGGCCGTGGGATCGGGCGGCGCGTCCGCGAGCCAGCGCGGGCGCTCGCTCATCGGCAGCTTGCCCGAGCGCCAGTGCATCGCGTGCAGCGCCGCCGGCGCCGGCTTGCGGTCGTTGACGATCGACCACAGCGCCTTGCCCGAGCGCGTGTCGGTCACATGCTCGATGACAAAGCGCTGCTGACGGTCGGCGGAATAGGCTGGAGCGGCCGCGGATGCGATCCAGCCGGCGAGCGCGAGGATGCCGGCGACGGTCGCCGCCGGGAGGAGCCGGGCGGAGTCAATCAGCGGTTTGGCCTCGATCAGCGCGGGGAGGATCAGCAGCGCTCCCAACGGCGCGAACAGCCACATCGGGCCGGTGTTGAGCAGCTCTTCGAGCAGCCCGAGCATCTCGCCCCAGGTGAGATAGAGGAAGAGGATGGCGGCGATGGCGGCGGCGCGCTCGGCGGGCGCCCACCAGCGCATCGCGATTGCGCCCAGGAGGACGATTAAAGGCGGGAAGAGGAAATAGACGATGCCGCCAGGCGCGATGGCGCCGATGCCCGCCCCGGCGACGAGGAACAGCAGCCAGAAGACCGGGCGGAGCTGGCGGACGCCGGCGCGCTTGCTGGTGATTGCGATCAGGAGCACGGCCGCCAGTATCACCGAGGCATAGACGGCGAGCGTGGTCCACATCGGAAACGCGCGCCAGAACATGCCCTGGCGCACGGCGCCGATGAGGAACAGCGCGACCCAGCTGAGCGCGGTCGAGGCGAGGAGGGTGCCGAGCACCACCGCCGCTCCGCGTCCGAGCGCACCGCGGCGCCAGCCGAGCCAGGCGAAGGCGACGAGCAAAGCGGCGAGGAGCACGGCGCCGGCGACCAGCGGCAGGGTAATGAGGCAGCGGCTGGCAACATCCATGAAGATGCGCTCGCCGCTCGCGTTCGGCGCCCGCCCGTTGGCAAGTTCCAGCGCCAGCGCAAGGGTCTGATCGCCCATGTGCTGCAGCGTCGCATGGTCGAGCGCCGCCAGGTCGTCGCCGGGGCTGTGGTAGCGGGTCTCATTGCCGATCGGGGCGAGGTTGAGGGTCAGCCAGCCGCGCTCCGCGAAGCTGTTCACGTCGGTATAATTGGGCAGCAGCCGGTAGACATCGGTCGAGAGCGAATTGGCGACCGGCCGCTCGGCGGCGCGCTGGAAGATCGCCATCGCGGGCGCGTTGGGGCGGCTGGTCTCGAACATGTTGACCGGCCCGCGCACCCCGCGCGCCTCGAGGTTGACGAGGCTGTCGACGTTGCGGCTGAGCGGGTCGGCGAGGAAGGCGCGGGCGCCGATCAGCCCGCGCTCCTCGCCCTCATTGAAGAGCAGGATCACGGGGCGCTTCAGTTCCCGGTCCTTCAGCAGGTTGGCGACCTCGAGCAGCGTCGCGACGCCGAAGCCGTCGTCGCCGGCGCCGGGCCCGACGGGCGTGCTGTCATAATGAGCGTTGAGCAGCACCGCCTTGCCGGTCGGCGGCCCGAGCACCGCAATCACGTTTCGCACTCGAGCGCAGCTGACTCCCCGTGCCTTGTACAGCTCGTTGCACGCGGTCTGGTCGCGGACGATGGGTTTCAGCCCCATCCCCTGAAGGAGATAAACGATCCTCGCGCGGACGAGATCGTTGGCCTGGGTGTCGGCCGGGTGAGGCCCCGGGCGATGGAGCACGAAGGCGAGGCCGGTCTCCGCGCGCTCGGCATGAAATTGCTGGCCAGCGTTGTGGGCGCGCACCTTCGGCGGCTCCACCAGCGCGGACTTCGCCGCCATCGCGCCGAGCAGCGCCAGCAGCACGAGCGTCAGCAACACGATCGGTCGGCGCATG
>DASUXP010000217.1:0-2252 GCA_036377835.1 Sphingomicrobium sp.
CTGCTCGAGCGCCAGCAGTCTTTCGCCCGGCAGAGCGGCGGGGCGGTGCTCGACGGGCGCGACATCGGGACGGTGATCGCCCCGGACGCGACGGTGAAGCTGTTCGTCACCGCCTCGGCGGAAGTGCGTGCCCAGCGCCGCGTGCGCGAGCTGCTCGGCCGCGGGATGCCGGCCCATTATGACGACGTGCTCATCGACATCCGCGCCCGCGACGAGCGCGATTCGACCCGCGCCGAGGCGCCGTTGAGGCAGGCGGCTGACGCGGTGCTGCTCGACACGAGCGAGCTCGATATCGACCAGTCGATCGCGCAAGCGATCCGCATCGTCGAGGAGCAGCTGGAGCGCGCCTCGCGTTAGACGGCTCAGCGCGTCCGGCGCCCCTGCGCGTAGGGCGGGCGCAGCCTCGAGTTGCGGATGCAATGGTCGAAGCCGATCCAGTCGACCCGGTGGCGCTTGCGCGCCGCGTTGCGGTTGCACAGCTGCACGCGCCACGCCGGCGGGTTCTTCTTGCGCACATATTTGAGCGCGCGCTCCATCGCCTCGTTCTGCCGGGCCATGCACTTGATGTCCCACTGGCAGATGAGCCCGATGTTGAGGAACACGGGGTCGTGCAGCGGCGCCTGGCCCGATCGTGCTTCGGCCCCGGTCCAGGCGAGGACCAGCGCGGCACCAGCTGCGAACGCCCACTTCATCTCAGCCCTTAAAGTGACAAACGACGGACTCGCCCGCAATGCTCCGGCACGGCGGCGCCGATTTGGAGGCAAGGTGATGCTTGCCGGCAACGGCGCAGCGGCGGTCCGGCCGTGTAGGACAATCTTCACACATGTCGGCTAGTCCGCCGAGCTGGACAAAGGTTGGTGGACAAGGGTCTTGCGAGGGACGCGTAGCAAGGCGGTTCGCATCGCGAGCAGCCATATCATCATCACCTGCGCGACGATCGCCGCGATCCTGCTGTTCGTCGGGCTCGCCAGCCAGGTGCTGCCGCCGGCGCTCGGGCTCGCGCACATCCCGGCCGACAGCTCGCTGAAGCTCGCGCTTCTGCTCAACATCGCCATCATCCTTTTCGGCTGGCGGCGCTCCAAGGACCTGCGCGAAGCGCTCGACGCGATCGAGGAGGCCGAGCGGCTCGCCCAGCGCAACGCCAACACCGACCCGACCACCGGCCTCGCCAACCGCCGCGAGCTGATGCGCACCCTCGAGGAGACCCTCAAGGCGAAGGCCCCGGGCGTCCTGCTCCTTCTCGACCTCGACCATTTCAAGCGGGTCAACGACCTCCACGGCCACCTCGCCGGCGACCAGCTGCTGCGGGTCGTCGCCGAGTCCCTCGTCAGGGCCGCGCCCAGGCCGGCGTGCTGCGCGCGCATCGGCGGCGACGAGTTCGCCATCCTCCTTGCCGGCGCCGACGGCACCGCGGCCGAAGAGGCCGCCCGGGCGATCCTCGCCCGCCTCGACGCCCCCGTCTTCCTCGGCGGCGCGCAGGCCCAGGTCACCGCCTCGATCGGCCTCGCCCTCATCGGCCGCGGCCAGGACGAGGAAGCCGTGCTGCGCCAGAGCGACGTCGCGCTCTATGCCGCCAAGCGCGCCGGCCGCAACGGCTTCGCCTGGTTCGACGAGCAGCTCGAGCGCGAGCTCACCGACCGCCTCAAGCTCGAGGAGGACATCCGCCGCGGCATCGCCAAAGGCGAGTTCATCCCCTTCTTCCAGCCGCTGATCGATCTCACCAGCCGCGAGCTGGTCGGCTTCGAGGCGCTCGCCCGCTGGCGCTCGCCGACCCGCGGCTTCCAGGAGGCTGAGGCGTTCATCGAGGTGGCCGAGACCACCGGCCTCATCGGCCCGCTGACCCTGACGGTGATGGAGCAGGCGCTGACCGAGGCGAAGGGCTGGCCCGCGCACCTCAAGATCGCGGTCAACGTCTCCCCCATCCAGTTCCGCGACCGCTTCCTCGCCGAGCAGATCATGAAGATCCTCAGCCTCACCGGCTTCCCCGCGAGCCGGCTGGAGATCGAGATCACGGAAGGCTCGCTGCTCGAGGACCGCGAGCAGGTGGTGACCATCATCCACAGCCTCAAGAACGTCGGGATCAGCATCAGCCTGGACGATTTCGGCACCGGCTATGCGAGCCTCGCCCAGGTCAATTCCCTGCCCGTCGACCGGATCAAGATCGACAAGAGCTTCATCTCGACCATCGTCAAGAGCGAGCAGACCGCGGCGATCGTCAGCACCATCGCCGGCCTCGGCCACACGCTCAACGT
>DASUXP010000218.1:0-3646 GCA_036377835.1 Sphingomicrobium sp.
CCGACGGCTTCGTCATCAACGGCGTGCGCACGTTCGGCTTCGGCGAGCTGGCGGAAGAAGCGGCCGAGCGCACCCCGCCGGCCAGGCCGCCGCTGCGCCGGTCGGCGCGCGGGCGGCTGATCGGCCAGCCGCTGCCGCGGCTCGACGGCCCCGCCAAGGCGTCGGGAGAAATGCGGTTCGCCGCCGATGTGCGGCTTGCCGGAATGCTGTTCGCCTCCGCCCGCCTTGCGCCGCCGGGCGGCCGCCTGACAGGTTTTTCGCGCGAGGCGCTGGACGCGATTCCTGGAGTTCGTCACGTCACTGCGGAGGACGGGTTCCTGGCCGTCGTCGCGGACAATTGGTGGGCGGCGGAGCAAGCGGTCAAAGCGGCCGACCCCAAGTTCACCGGCCCGCGCCAGGCGGCGGACCTCCGGCCGCTGTTCGAAACTGCGCTCGCCGCGGGCAAGGGCGAGGCCGCGTTCAGCCGCGGCGATTACGATTCGACCGTCCGCGGCTCGCGCCCGCTCGCAGCCACTTATTATGCCGCGCCCTCGCTGCACCTAGGGCTGGAGCCCCTAGCCGCGACGGCGCGGTTCACCGGCGACCATCTCGAAGTCTGGGCGGGCACCCAGGCGCCCGGCGTTGCCCGCAGCCAAGCCGAGAAGGCGGCCGGAGGCGCGCGGGTCAGCCTTTATCCCCTGCCCGTGGGCGAGCCCGCCGGCCGAGCGCTCGAAGCGGACGCCATCCCGCTCGCGGTGCGGCTCGCCAGGGCGACCGGCCGGCCGGTGCAGCTCGCTTTGTCGCAGTCGGCGACCCAGAACCACGACCATCCCTCGGGCGGCGCCGCGGCGAAGATGATGGCGCTGCCCGGTGCTGGCGGGATCACCGCCGCGTGGAAGATGCGCGTTGCGGCGGCGGATGGTTTCGGCGCAGCGCTCGCAGCCATGTCGGGCGAGGACCCGCCCGCGAAGCTCGGCAAGATGGCGCTGGCCGGCTCGGCGCCGCCCTATGCGATCCCCCACATCGCGATCGAGGGCATTCCCGTTCCGGTGCCGTTCGAGGCCGGCTACATGCGCGGCTCGCCCCAGCGCGAGCTGACCTTCTTCACCGAAAGCTTCGTCGACGAACTGGCGCACGCCGCCGGGCTGGAGCCGCTCGCCTTCCGCATGTCGATGCTCGGCGGAAGCCCCCGCCTCGCGCGCTGCCTCCAGTCCGCGGCCGAGCTCGCGCAATGGGACGGCGGCGGCGGCGGCAGCACGATGGGCATCGCCGGCTGCTCGGCTTTCGGCTCGCACATCGCGCTGGTCGCCGTCGCCACCATCGGCGACGACCAGCGGGTCAAGGCGCACCGGCTGGTCGCCGCAGTGGATTGCGGGCGGGCGGTGAACTCGGGCCTGGTGACGCAGCAGGTCGCCGCCGGCCTCATGTGGGCGCTCGCGCAAGCCACGATTGCGGAGGCGGAATGGGTGGCGGGAATGCCGCGGGCGCGGGCGCTCGGAACGCTCGGGCTTCCGCGCCTCGGCGACACGCCCGACATCTCCGTCCAGCTGATCCCCAGCAGCGCCGCTCCCGGAGGCGTCAGCGGCCTCGCGCCTACGGTGCTTGCGCCGGCGGTCGCCAACGCGATTTTCGCCGGCACGGGCACGAGGATGCGCACGCTCCCGTTCGATCCTATGTCGGTCGCGTGACCCGCCCGAGCGACCATCCGCGCATTCCCGAGAGCCGCGTCGGAGTCCTGCTCATCAACCTCGGCACGCCCGACGCGCCCGAAGTGCGCGCCGTCCGCCGCTACCTCGCCGAGTTCCTCAGCGATCGCCGGGTCATCGAGATCCCGCCGCTCGCCTGGAAGCCGATTCTCCACGGGATCATCCTCCGCACCCGGCCGCGCCGTTCGGCGGAGGCCTATAGCCAGGTATGGACCAACGAGGGATCGCCGCTCGCCGTCATCGCCCGCCGCCAGGTTCATGCCATGCGCGAGCGGATGGGCGACCGAATCCGCGTCGACTATGCGATGCGCTACGGCAATCCAGGCATTCGCGAGGCCATCGACGACATGGCCGCCGCGGGATGCACGCGCATCCTCGCTGCGCCGCTCTATCCGCAATATTGCGCTGCGACGACGGCGACCGCGAACGACGCCGTGTTCGCGACGCTCGCGGCGATGCGCCTGCAACCCGCGCTGCGCACGCTTCCACCTTATTATGACGACCCGCACTACATTCAGGCGCTCACCGCCAATCTGAGGCGGCAACTGGCTGCGCTCGATTTCGAGCCGCAGCGCCTGCTGCTGAGCTTTCACGGGATGCCGCAGCGGACGCTCGAGCGCGGGGATCCCTATCACTGCCATTGCCTCAAGACCGCGCGGCTGCTGTCCGAGGCGCTGGGTCGCGAGGTGGACGTCGCTTTCCAGTCGCGCTTCGGCCGCGCCAGGTGGCTCGAACCGGCGACCGATGCGACGCTCGCCGCCTACGGGCGCGGCGGCATCGAACGCATTGCGGTGGCCGCACCCGGCTTCGCCGCCGACTGCCTGGAGACGCTGGAAGAGCTCGGAATCCGCGGGCGCGAGACCTTCCTTGCGGGCGGGGGCAAGAAGTTCGCGCTGCTCGAATGCCTCAACGATTCGCCGGAAGGGATGACCATGCTGGAGCGGCTCCTGCTCCGCGAGCTTGAAGGATGGGTGCCCGCGCCCTAAGCGCACCCGCGAAATCAACAGGAGAGAGTCAATGGCTCGAGTGGCGATCGTCACCGGCGGGACGCGCGGCATCGGCGAAGCGATCAGCATCGCCCTCAACGACTTGGGCATGAAGGTCGCCGCCAATTATGCCGGCAACGAGGAGCGCGCGCGCGAGTTCAGCGACCGCACCGGAATCGCTTCGTTCAAGTGGGACGTGGCCGACTTCGGCGCGTGCCAGGACGGAGTCGCCAGGGTCGAGGCCGAGCTCGGCCCGGTCGACGTCCTGGTCAACAATGCCGGGATCACGCGCGACGCGACGATGAAGCGCATGGACCACGACAAGTGGCAGGACGTGATCGACACCAATCTCGGCGGCTGCTTCAACATGGCCAAGGCGGTGTTCGAGGGCATGACCGGGCGCGGCTATGGCCGCATCGTCAACATCGGCTCGATCAACGGCCAGGCCGGGCAGTACGGCCAGGTCAATTATGCCGCGGCCAAGTCGGGCATTCACGGCTTCACCAAGGCGCTGGCGCAGGAAGGCGCCCGCTTCGGGGTCACGGTGAACGCCATCGCGCCGGGCTACATCGATACCGACATGGTCGCCGCCGTGCCTGCCGACGTGCTGCAGAAGATCGTCGCGCGAATCCCGGTCGGCCGCCTTGGCAAGGCCGAGGAGATCGCGCGCGGGGTCGCCTTCCTGGTCGATGAGAACGCCGGCTTCGTCACCGGCTCGACCATGTCCATAAACGGCGGGCAACACATGTACTGATGGCGGAGCCCGCCTACGCTCCTCCGACCAAGCGCTCGGTCCTGATCGCGGGGCACGCCACGTCGATCAGCCTCGAGCCGATGTTCTGGCGGGCGCTCGAGGCGGCCGCGCGCGAGCGCGGCTGTCCGGTGAACGCCCTGGTCGCCGAGATCGATGCCGAGCGGCTGGGCGCCGAACGGCCGCCCAATCTCACCTCGGCGATCCGTCAGTGGCTCTTCGCG
>DASUXP010000219.1:0-3866 GCA_036377835.1 Sphingomicrobium sp.
GGCGGCAGCGTCCGCTTCTCGGAGCTTTATTATTTCTGGCGGCAGCTCGCCTGGATCGCGCTCGGCATTCCCGTGATGATCGCCATCTCGATGATGCCGAAGGAGCGGGCGCGGCGCATCTCGCTGTTCGGCGCGGCCTTCTTCTTCGTGCTGCTGATCTTCGTCCCGGTGCTCGGGCCGGAGGTCAACGGCGCCAAGCGCTGGATCAACTTCGGCCTCGGGCAGGTGCAGCCGTCGGAATTCCTCAAGCCCTTCTTCGTCGTCGCCATGGCCTGGCTGCTGAGCCTCCGCGAATCCGACAAGTCGCTCCCCGTCTATTGGATCTCCGCCGGCGTGACCGGGGTCGTCGCCTTCCTGCTGATGAAGCAGCCCGACTTCGGCAGCACGATCATCTTCTGCGCCGTGTGGGTCGCGATGCTGGCGCTCGCCGGAGTGTCGATGCGGCTGCTCGGAATTCTCGGCGCGGCCGGGCTCGTCGGGATCGTCCTCGCTTACTTCTTCTACGATGTCGCCACCGCGCGCATCGACGAGTTCCTGTTCGGCACCGGCGACCGCTTCCAGGTGGAGAATGCGATGCGCACCCTCACCGCCGGCGGCCTCTTCGGCATGGGCCCCGGTGGCGGCACCCGCAAGTTCGGCCTTCCCGAGCCGCACACCGATTACATCTTCTCGGTGATCGGCGAGGAGTTCGGCCTCATCGCCTGCCTCGCCATCGCGCTCCTCTATCTCGGCATCGTTGCGCGCGTCCTGATCAAGCTGCTCGACGAGGATTCGAGCTTCGCCATCCTCGCCGGCGCCGGGCTGGTGGTCGAGTTCGGGCTGCAGGCGCTGATCAACATGATGGTCAACGTCCAGCTCGCCCCGTCCAAGGGCATGACCCTGCCGTTCATCAGCTATGGCGGCAGCTCGATGCTGGCGCTGTCGATCGGAATGGGCTTGCTGCTCGCTTTCACCCGGCGAAATCCGTATCTGACCCGCTCGCCCTATGTCGTGAAATGGAGCGGGGAGAGCCTGACGGCATGAATTTCGTCCTGGCGGCCGGAGGAACCGGCGGTCACATGGTGCCCGCCCATGCGCTTGCCGCGGAGCTGAAGAGCCGCGGCCACGGCGTGCTGCTCATCACGGACGATCGCGGCGCCCGCTTCCCCGGGCTGTTCGAAGGCGTGCCGGTTCACATCCTGCCCGCCGGGCGGCTCGGCGGCGGCCCGATCGGCTGGCTCAAGGCCTTCGGCTCGGTCGTGCGCGGCCGCTCGGAGGCCAAAAGCCTCTACCGCGAGCACCGGCCAGACGCGGTCGTCGGTTTTGGCGGCTATCCTGCCTTTCCCTCGCTGCTCGCCGCGAGCGCGATGAACATCCCGACCGTGCTTCACGAGCAGAATGCGGTGCTCGGCCGCGTGAACCGCCTGCTCGCCGGCGATGCCGAGGCGATCGGCACCGCCTACGACCGGGTCGACCGGCTGAAGCGCAAGTTCACGGGGAAGACGGTACTCGTCGGCAATCCCGTCCGCGAGGAGATTGCGCGGCTGGGCGAGCTGCCCTTCCCGCCGTTCGACGAGATTGCGCCGCTGAAGATCCTGATCACCGGCGGAAGCCAGGGCGCGACCGTGCTCAGCCAGGTGGTCCCGGAGGGTCTCGGCCTGCTCGAGCCGTCGCTCCGCCGCCGCCTGCAGGTGGTCCAGCAATGCCGTCCCGATGACATCGAGCGCGTGCGCGGCCGCTATGCCGAGCTCGGCATCCCCGCCGAGCTGATGACCTACATCGAGGACATGCCCGAGAAGCTTGCCGACGCCCACCTGGTGATCGGCCGCGCCGGCGCCTCGACCATTGCCGAGCTGACCGCGGCGGGGCGGCCCGCGATCCTCATCCCCTTCGCCGCCGCGACCGACGATCATCAGACCGCCAACGCGCGGGAGATGACGAAGGCGGGCGGCGCGCGCACCGTCCAGCAGGACAGCTTCACCCCCGAGGTGCTCGCCCGGCAGATCGAGGCGATGGCGGCCGATCCGGTCGCGCTCAACAACGCCGCCGCGCGCGCTCTCTCGGTCGGCCGTCCACACGCCGCGCGCGACCTCGCCGACGTGGTCGAGCGCGTCGGCAATGGCGTGTCGCCGCTCGCGGTCGGCCCGGTGCTCAGCCCACGCACCAAGGCCGCTGCTCCGGCCGGAGGCGTGCCGGCATGATGAAGGCGATGGGCAAGGACATCGGCACCATCCATTTCGTCGGCATCGGCGGGATCGGCATGTCGGGCATCGCCGAGGTGATGCACCAGCTCGGCTACCAGGTGCAGGGCTCCGACGCCTCGGACAGCTACGTCGTCGAGAAGCTGCGCAAGGAAGGCATTCCGGTCACCATCGGCCATTCGCCCGATAATCTCGGCGACGCCGCGGTCGTCGTCTGCTCTTCGGCGATCAAGGACGCCAATCCGGAGGTCCAGGCCGCCGCCGAGCGGCGTCTGCCGCGGGTCAGGCGCGCCGAGATGCTCGCCGAGCTGATGCGGATGCAAAAGACAGTCGCGGTGGCCGGCACGCACGGCAAGACCACGACGACCTCGATGGTCGCCGCGCTGCTCGACAGCGGCGGGCTCGACCCGACCGTGATCAACGGCGGGATCATCAACAGCTACGGCTCCAACGCCCGGCTCGGGAAGAGCGACTGGTGGGTGATCGAGGCCGACGAGAGCGACGGCAGCTTCCTTCGCCTCGACGGGACCATCGCGGTCGTCACCAACATCGATCCCGAGCATCTCGAACATTATGGCAGCTTCGAGAAGGTGAAGGACTCGTTCGTCGAGTTCATCGAGAATGTGCCCTTCTACGGGCTCGCCGTTCTCTGCGTCGACCATCCCGAGGTGCAGAACCTCATCGGCCGGATCCGCGACCGGCGGATCGTGACCTACGGCTTCTCCGCGCTCGCCGACGTTCGCGCCGACAATGTCACTCCGGTGTCCGGCGGAAGCCGCTTCGACGTGCTCGTGCTCGATCGCGATGGCGAGCGCCGCACCATCGGCAACGTGCACATCCCGATCCCCGGCCGGCACAATGTCCAGAACGCGCTGGCCGCAATCGCCGTCGCGCTCGAGCTCGGCATTTCCGAAGACGCAATCGTTCGCGCCTTCGAACGTTTCGATGGCGTCAAACGCCGCTTCACCAAGGCCGGTGAGGCCGACGGGGTGATCGTCATCGACGATTATGCGCATCATCCGACCGAGATCCGCGCGGTGCTCGCCGCCGCCCGCGAGGGCGCCCAGGGCCGGGTCATCGCCGTCATGCAGCCGCACCGCTATACCCGGCTCCAGGCGCTGATGGAGGAGTTCCAGAGCGCGTTCAATGACGCCGACATCGTGTTCGTCGCCCCGGTCTATCCCGCCGGCGAGGAGCCGATCGAAGGCGTGGATTCGGCTGCGCTGGTCGAGGGCTTGCGCGCCCACGGCCACCGGATGGTGCGCACCGTCGCCGATCTCGACGACGTCTGCGGCGCGCTGCGCGACCTCGCAGCCGAGGGCGACATGATCATCTGCATGGGCGCCGGCGACATCACCAAATGGGCGGCGGCGCTGGCCGGCGGCCTGTGCGATGCGAGGCGGAAGAAATGAGCGACGTCGCGACCATGCCCAAGGTACGCGGCAGGCTAACCCAGAACGCGCCGCTCGCGCCGCTCGTCTGGTTCAAGAGCGGCGGCAGTGCCGAGTGGCTGTTCGAGCCCAGGGACGAGCAGGATCTGATTGACTTCCTGCGTGAGCTCGATCCCGACGTGCCGGTGATGGCGCTCGGTCTCGGGTCGAACATGATCGTTCGCGACGGCGGTGTGCCCGGCGTGGTGGTACGCCTCGGCAAGCCGTTCGCGAAAATCTCCAAGGTTGACGAGGT
>DASUXP010000220.1:0-18555 GCA_036377835.1 Sphingomicrobium sp.
CGGCAGACAGCCGTTCCATGCGCTGAAGGTCGAATCGGTGCGCCACGACTGCGGCGACAAGGCGGGATTTGTCATCGCCAACGTGGCGGTCGCGCTTCAGCGCGAGGACGTCGCTCCGAAAATTCGCGAATTTCTTACGCGACTCTAGAGCCGACGAGCGCCTGGAGCCGTCGCCGCTCGCTTTCGCTGGCGAGCAGGCGCTGACGCAGCTCCCCGGCCTCGATCGCGCGGTTGACCACTCGCGCATCGAGCGCGGCATTATCGTCGCGCAGCGCCTGGATCGCGCGAACGCGGGCGATGCGCCGCTCGATTCGCGCGGCAAGCACTTCGAAGTGGAAGGGCTTCAGGATGACGTCGTCGGCGCCGGCCTCATAGGCGCGCACTGCCCCGGACGGCTCGGAGCGCCCGGTGATCAGCATCACCGGCAGGTCCCGCCACATGACTTCGCTGCGAATGAGGTGCGCGAGCTCGGCCCCGCTCATCCGCGGCATGTTGAGCTCGGCGAGGACGAGATCGACCTTGTGCCGGTGCAATTCGGCGATCGCCGCGGACCCGCAATCGGCGGGAACGACTCGATAGCCCGCGGCCACCAGCCGGCGCGAGAGCACGCCGAGGTTGGTCCGCCGCGGCTCGACGATGAGGATTCGGGAGCGCTCGTCCATCCCCATCCGCGTAAACGGAAATGGTTAACGGGCCGCTTACGGCTCCAGCTCGACGTCCCAGTAGAGATAGTCGCGCCAGCTCTCGTGGAGGTAGTTGGGCGGGAAGCTCTTGCCGTGGTCCTGCAGCTGCCAGCTGGTCGGACGGATCGGATCGCGTTGCGGCAGCATGTGCGCCTCGGTCGGCGTGCGCCCGCCCTTGCGCAGGTTGCACGGCGCGCAGGCGGTGGCGACATTCTCCCAGGTGGTGCGGCCGCCCTGGGCGCGCGGGATCACATGGTCGAAGGTCAGCTCCCTGGCCGAGCCGCAATAGACGCAGCGGAATTTGTCGCGGAGGAACAGGTTGAACCGGGTGAAGGCCGGATATTCGTTGGGCCGCACATATTCGCGCAGCGCGATCACGCTCGGCAGCTTCAGCGCGACGCTGGGGCTGTGCACCTCGCGCTCGTAATGGGCGACCACGTCGACCCGCTCGAGGAACATCGCCTTGATCGCGGTCTGCCACG
This sequence comes from Sphingomicrobium sp., assembly GCA_036377835.1. GTDB lineage: Bacteria > Pseudomonadota > Alphaproteobacteria > Sphingomonadales > Sphingomonadaceae > Sphingomicrobium. The sequence goes on from DASUXP010000220.1 coordinate 1,166, forward strand.
GCCACAGCGACAACGGATAGTAGCTCAGCGGCGTGTAATCGGCGTTGAGCACCAGCGCCGGGCAGCTGTCGGGATGGCGGATCAGCTCGGGATGATACATGCGAAGCCCACAAAGCCTTTCGTTCGGTGGTCCGAACTCCAGCTCCCCGGCCTCGTCGCACGCAAGGAGGAGAGGGCCTCGGCCCGTCTTCCCTTGTTGCCCGCCGGATGCCAACCCGGCGTGACATGCCAATGAATCGGGGATTGCAGACTCTGCGTCAAGAGGGGGGAAGGTGAAGACCGCCCGCTTCGCGCCTTCTCCGACGGGACGGTTGCATCTCGGCCACGCCTACAGCGCTGTGCTCGGGCATGCCCAGGCGCGCAAAAGCGGCGGCAGGTTCCTGCTCAGGGTCGAGGATCTCGACCGGACGCGCAGCCGGCCCGAGTTCGTCGAGGCAATCCTGGAGGACCTGCGCTGGCTGCGGCTCGCCTGGGACGAACCGCCGCTGATCCAGTCAGGGCGCAGCCTCATCTATTCAGAAGCGTTGGAGCGCCTCCGCGAGCGTGGCCTGGTTTATGCCTGCTTCTGCACGCGCGCCGACATCGCTGCGGCGCTGGAAGCCCCACATGGCCCTACCGCGCATTATCCCGGCACCTGCCGGGCGCTTCCGGACAACCCGCACCGCCGGGCTAGCATGCCGCATTGCTGGCGGCTGGATTCGGTCAAGGCGCTCCAGGCGACGGGCTTCCCGAGCTGGACCGAAGTCGACGGAAAAAGCTTCGCCGCCGGCCCGGACGATTTCAACGACGTGATCCTCGCGCGCAAGGACGCGCCCGCGGCCTACCACCTCGCCTGCGTCGTCGACGATGCCGCCAGCGAAGTCTCACTAGTCGTGCGCGGCGCCGATCTGCGCAGCTCGACGCCGGTGCAGCGCCTGCTGCAGAAATTGCTCGCTCTTCCTGAGCCCGAATATCTGCACCATGCCCTGGTCACTCACGCGGACGGCCGCCGCCTCGCCAAGCGCGACAGGGCGCCGACGCTCGCCGCAATGCGCGAGGAAGGCATCGACGGACGCGACCTCGCCGCCGACCTGCTCGGGGGCAAGCTTCCCCTTGGTTTCGCCTTCGCCGAGGCCTAAAGCCGCGCCATGCGCCTCCCTCTGCTCATCCTCCTCCTCCTCGCTATGGCGGCGACCGCCTATGTGCTCGTACGGGGCGTGATCGCCATGGCTTCGGGCAAGGACCTCACCGGCGAGGAATCGCAGAGCTGGATGCGCAAGCGGGTGATGTTCCAGGCGCTGGCGATCGTTCTCGTCATCCTCATCCTGCTGGTGGCCGGCGCGTCCAGGGGCTGATGGTCCGCCTCAACAAGATCTACACGCGCACGGGGGACGCGGGCGAAATGGGCCTCGCCGACGGCTCGAGGATCGCCAAGGAGCATCCCCTGGCGCAGGCGATCGGCGACGTCGACGAGGCCAACAGCGCGATCGGCGTGGCGCTCCTCGCGGTAGAGGACGAGACCGTGCGGCGAATGCTCGGCGCGATCCAGAACGAGCTGTTCGATCTCGGCGCCGACCTCGCGACACCGGCCGAGGACTTCACGCCCGGCGAGACCGCGCTGCGGATCGTCCAGGACCAGATCGACCGGCTCGAACATGAAATCGACCGGCTGAACGAGGCCCTGCAGCCGCTCCGCAGCTTCATCCTCCCCGGCGGAAGCGCCGGCTCCGCGCAGCTTCATCTCGCCCGCGCGGTGGTCCGCCGTGCGGAGCGGAGCGCGGTCGCCGCCTCGCGCCACGTGCCGCTCAATCCACTCGCCCGGATTTATCTCAACCGCCTGTCCGACTTTCTGTTCGTCGCCGCGCGCCACGTCGCCCTGGCGCAGGGGGGCGACATTCTCTGGCAACCGGGCGCCACGCGCGGCGGATGACGGGTGATCAGGGAACAGATGGCGAACTCCTGCTCGACCCGATAGACGTTTCGTGGCACTGACCGCTGCATGGCCAGGGCGGATTCGCAGCCCGCGCCCAAAGCGCTTGCCGAGCGGCTCTTTGCCACCCGCAAGCTGACGCTCGACCTCGCTGCCCCGCTCAGCGACGCCGACGCGACCGTCCAACCCTTCCCCGATGCCTCGCCGGCCAAGTGGCACCTCGCGCACACGAGCTGGTTCTTCGAGGCCTTCGTCCTGCGCGACCATGCACCGGGCTATCGCCTGTTCGACGAGCGCTTCGCCTATCTCTTCAACAGCTATTACGAGGGCGAGGGTGAGCGCCACGCGCGGGCGAAGCGGGGGATGCTCAGCCGCCCCTCGCTCGATGAGGTGCACGCCTATCGCGCGCATGTGAATGGCGCGCTGGAGGACACGCTTCCTGAGCTTCCGACCGCGGCGCTCGAGCTGATCGAACTGGGCATCAACCACGAGCAGCAGCACCAGGAGCTGTTCCTCACCGACATCCTCGCCACCTTCGCCGCGAACCCGCTCGAGCCGGCTTATGGCGAACTTCCCGCGGCCTCTTGCTTCGCGGTCGAACCGCTGAGCTTCCACCGCGGCCGCGAGGGCATGGTGGAAATCGGCGCTTCGGAGTCCGGCTTCGCCTTCGACTGCGAGGGTCCGCGCCACCGCGTTGTCCTCGAGCCGCATGCCCTCGCCAATCGCCGTGTCACCAACGGCGAATGGCGCGAGTTCATCGAGGCCGGCGGCTATCGCACGCCAGTACTGTGGCTGTCCGACGGCTGGGACTGGCTCCGCCGCGAGGGCGTCACCGGCCCGCTTTACTGGCACGAGGACGGCACCCAGTTCACCCTCGGCGGCCGGCGCGAGATCGACTGCGCCGCCCCCGTCGCGCACGTCAGTTACTATGAAGCCGACGCCTTCGCCCGCTGGGCCGGTGCGCGGCTCCCCACCGAGGCCGAATGGGAGGATTTCGCCGTTTCGGCCGACCCCAGCCTCGGCAACCAGCTCGACCGCGCCGGCGCAGTCGCGCCGCGGCCCGGCGGCGGCATGTTCGGCGACGTCTGGGAATGGACTCGGAGCGCCTTCGCTTCCTACCCGGGCTTCGCTCCGGCCGAAGGCGCCGTCGGCGAATATAACGGCAAGTTCATGAGCGGGCAGATGGTGCTCAAGGGCGCGAGCTGCGCGACCCCGCGCGGGCACAGCCGCGCCTCCTACCGCAACTTCTTCCCGCCCGTCGCGCGCTGGCAATTCACGGGGGTGCGCCTTGCTCGCGACGCTTGACCCGCAGACGCTCGCCTTCCGCGACGACGTCATCGCCGGGCTTTCGGCGCCGATCCCGGCAGTCCCCGCACGTTGGCTCTACGACCGCCGCGGGTCCGAGCTGTTCGACGCGATCACGCGGCTTCCCTCTTATTATCCCACGCGTACCGAAACGGCGCTGCTGCGCGAGATCATGCCCGAGGTCGCGCGGCTGGTGCCCAAAGGCGCCGCGGTGGTCGAGTTCGGCGCCGGCTCGGCGGCCAAGACCCCGATTCTGCTCGAGGCCATCCGCCCGGCGGCTTATGTGCCGGTGGACATTTCCGGCGACTATCTGAACGGCAGCGCGGCGGGGCTTCAGCGCGACTTTCCGTCGATCGAGGTCCTGCCGGTAATCGCCGACTTCGCCCGGCCGTTCGCCTTGCCCGGCGGGATCGACCAGCTCCCCAGGCTCGGCTTCTTCCCCGGCTCGACCATCGGCAATTTCGTGCCGTGGAGCGGGACCGATTTGCTCCGGCAATTCCGCGCGTTGCTCGGCGTCGGCGCTCGCCTGCTGATTGGAATGGACCGGGTGAAGGCGGTCAAGCGCCTGCTCGCAGCCTATGACGATCCGGAAGGAATCACCGCCGAGTTCAACCGTAACCTGCTCGTCCGAATCAACCGCGAGCTCGCTGGCGACATCCCGGTCGAGGCGTTCCGCCACGAAGCGCGCTGGAACGAGATCCTGTCGCGGGTCGAAATGCACCTCGTCGCTCGCAGCAACGTGGACTTCGCCATATCCGGCCGCCGCTTCCATTTCGCCGACGGGGCATCGATCCACACCGAGAACAGCCACAAATATGGCGAGCGCGGCGCCCGGCTGATGCTGCTCGCCGGCGGCTGGACGCCAGCGGCCGAGTGGACCGATCCAGCAGGTGACTTCGCGGTCATCCTCGCAACCGCCGAACCGGAGCGCTTCGCGCCGTGATTGCCGGGACCCGCGCTCGCCGCTAAGTCCGCGGCCATGCTTCTCGCGCTCGTCGATATCCTCAACCTGCTTCTGACGGTCCTCACCTGGATCATCATCATCCAGGTCGTCCTCAGCTGGCTGTTCGTGTTCAACGTCCTCAACACCAGCTCGTCAGGGGTCCGGGCCTTCGCGCTCGCGCTCGAAAAGATCACGGCGCCGCTGTACGCGCCGATCCGGCGAATCCTTCCGGACTTCGGCGGGATCGACTTCTCCCCGCTGGTGATCCTTATCCTCATCCAGGTCCTGCGGCGCCTGCTCGCCGGCGTCGTCGTCCAATATTACGGCGGCGTATGACGGCACGGCTGATCGACGGCAAAGCGGCAGGGGCCGCGATCCGCCAGGGAGTCGCCAGCGCAGTTGCGGAGTTCGAGCGGAGGACCGGGCGGGTCCCGGGCCTCGCGACAGTGCTGGTCGGCGAGAATCCGGCGAGCGCGGTCTATGTCCGCTCGAAGAACCGCGCGACAGCGGAAGCGGGAATGACGAGCTTCGCTCACAACCTGCCCGACACGACCAGCGAATCCGAGCTGCTCGACCTTGTCGGCAAGCTCAATGCCGATGAGCAGGTCGACGGGATTCTCGTCCAGCTGCCGCTCCCGTCGCAGATCGACGCCGGCCGTGTTCTTGAGACCATCGAGCCCGGCAAGGACGTCGACGGCTTTCATCCGATGAACGCCGGGCGGCTCGCTTCCGGACTTCCGTCCCTGGTCCCCTGCACGCCGTTCGGCTGTCTCCACCTGCTGACGCGGGAGCTCGGCAGCATCGCCGGCCTCGACGCGGTCGTGATCGGCCGCTCCAACATCGTCGGCAAGCCGATGGCGCAGCTGCTGACGGGGGAAAGCGCGACCGTCACCGTCGCCCATTCGAAGACCCGCGACTTGCCGGACGTGGTCCGTCGCGCCGATATCGTGGTCGCCGCCGTCGGCCGCCCCGAGATAGTCCGCGGCGACTGGATCAAGCCCGGCGCGACGGTGATCGACGTGGGCATCAACCGCCTACCCACCGACGATGGCAAGGGCCGCCTCGTCGGCGACGTCGCTTTCGCCGAGGCGTCGGAGGTGGCGGGCGCGATCACGCCGGTCCCCGGCGGGGTGGGGCCGATGACCATCGCCATGCTGATGCGCAACACCCTGGTCGCCGCGCACCGCCGCGCCGGCCTTGCCGATCCGGAGGGATTATGATCGCCGCACTGTTGATTGCCGCAGCCGTTCCCACCGCTGTCGATGCCGAGCTCGCTTTCGCCGCCGACGCCAGGCGCATGGGGCAGTGGACAGCGTTTCGCAAATGGGCCGACCGCGATGCCGTCGTCTTCACGCCGCAGGCGGCCTGGGCGCAGACCGCGCTGCCGCAAAAGGATCCGCCGAAGGCGATTAGCTGGCGTCCGGCGCACAGCTGGGTGTCGTGCGACGGCCGCACCGCGGTAAACACCGGCCCCTGGTGGAAGGTCGACGGGACGCGCGGCGGCTATTTCACGACCGTGTGGCAGCGCCAGGGACGCAGCTGGCGCTGGGCCTATGACGGCGGCGGCCCGCTCGACGCCAAGGCAGCGCCGCCGCCGGCACGAGCGCAGGTGCATCGCGCCTCGTGCCGCACGCGGGCGCCCGGACCGCCGGTCATCCCGCCGCCGCCGCTGACGCCGAAACAGGCCCGCACGACGCCCGAGGACAACGGCCGCGGCCAGTCCGCCGACCGCACGCTCGGCTGGGACTGGAAGGTCGAGAAGAACGGCGCCCGCCGCTTCCGCGTGTTCATGTGGAACGGCGCCCGCTACGCCCAAGTCCTCTACAACAACGTACCCGCCCCGTGATCGAGCTGTTCGGATCGGCGCTCGTCACCTTCCTGGTGATCATCGATCCGCCGGGCTGCGCCCCCATCTTCGCCAGCCTGACCCGCGGCGCGACCGCCGCTCAGCGACGTTCGATGGCGATCCGCTCGTCGGTCATCGCCTGGGTCATCCTGATGTTCTTCGCGCTGCTCGGCCGGCCGATGCTGCACGCGCTGGGGATCAGCCTCGCCAGCTTCCGCATTGCCGGCGGCATCATGCTGTTCTTCATCGCCATCGACATGGTGTTCGAGCGCCGGACCGAGCGGCGCGAGAAGCGGGCTCATGCGATCGAAGCGACGCCGGAAGTCGAGGACGTCAGCGTCTTCCCGATGGCGATGCCGATGATCGCCGGCCCCGGTTCGATCGCCAGCGCCATGCTGTGGGTCTCGCGCGCCGAAGGCCCGGCGCACATTGCGGTGGTCCTCGCGGCGGTCACCGTGGTGATCCTGATGACGCTCGTCACCCTGCTCGCGGCGGGGCCGCTGATGCGCCTCATCGGCGACAAGGTCGAAGCGGCGATCACCCGGATTCTCGGAGTCATCCTCGCCGCGCTCGCCGCGCAGTTCGTGATTGACGGCCTCAAGCAGAGCTTTCCGAACGTCCTCGCCTAGCCGACGACTTTCCACATCCGGAACGGCGAATCCTTGGGCAGCGGCACCGGCGCCAGCCATTTCGGTACCTGCCCGCGGTGCAGCTGGGCGTAAAAGCCCTTGGGCGTCTCGGCCATGAAGATGGTCGTGGTCGAGCTGTTGGGGCAGGTCAGCAGGTAGTTGGAATGATATTTGGCGATGAGCGCATGCGCCTGCTCCTCGCTCCCGCGGAAAGCGTTGAACACGTCGGCGATCTGCTGCCCGTTGCGGTGATAGGGCCCGGCGATGGAATCGTGGTGGGTGACGGCGATCAGCCGCGGACCGAGGTCGACGAAAGTGAAGACGACGCCCTTCGGCTGGAGGGCGACCGGCCTTAACCCCCACAAAGTGTTGCACAGCCGGTTCGCCTTCTCGATCGACGAATCGCGTGGCGTGCCCTTCTTCTGCGGCACATAGTCCATCACCAGCGGCACGGCCGCGCCGACCGAGACCAGCACGACGGCGCACACCCCGAACACCCGCACCAGCGCATATTTGGAGTTCCACAAGGGCGGCACCAGCACCCAGACCAGCGCGGCAGCTCCGGGGATCGCCAGCATCTGCGCCGCCGGGCCGGTGCGCGTCTGCCAGAACAGCAGCGCCGTCGCGGCGAAGCCCGGCGCGGCAGCGGCAAGCACGCGGCGCAGCTTTTCCCGATCGATGCGGCTGCGCCAGGTGAGCAGCAGCCAGCCGACGAGGCCGCTGGCGGGGAGAGCGAGGATGATCGCGGCCACGTTCCAGCCGTGGCGATAGATGGGCCGCGCCTCGCGCACGTGGCTCAGCCACAACCGGTCGACTTCCGGCGAGACACCTTCGAGCCGGTGCAGGCAGTGCGGCCACATGAACGCGTGAAAGGCCGCGACCAGCGCGCCCGCCGCGGCGGCGAGCGCAAGCCGCCGCTTCCAGTCGCCGGGCGAGACCCAGGCGAGCGCGAACAGCAGGGCGCCGCCGAGCAGCGCGTCCGACAGCCACACCGGCGACAAGGCATCGCACACCGCCTGCCGGTTGGCGTAGGAGGCGAAGAGCAGGAAGGCGAGCGATGTCCCCCCGGCGAGCGTCACCGCATAGGCGCCGAGCCTCGCCCGCTCCTCGCGGTCGGCAATCCAGAACAGGACCATCGCTGCCCCGGCGATGGCGAAATAGATGAGCATCTCGAGGCCGATCGCCAACGACAGCGCCGTCGCGACGCCAAGCGTGATCCCGCCGCGAACCTTCTTCGGGTCGGCCAGCGCGGCGATCGCCAGCGCCAATAACGCGAGCTGCCAGCCGTGATGGTCGATCCGCTCGGGCAGGAACATGCCGTTGGTCGAGCCGGCGAAGAACAGGGCGAGGAAGGCGAGCGGGAAGGCGCGCGGGTCGATCAGCCGCCGCACCGTCAGCGCCAGCGAGAACAGCAACAGCAGCTGCGGCAGCAGCGGGGCGATGCCGACGGCCCAGCGCTCCGCCGCCGCGCCGCCGATCAGCGGCCGCAGCACAAGGATCAGCCCGGCGATCGGCAGGTCGACCAGCCGCGACCAGTGAATGTTGGCGCCGAACGGCGGGTTGAGCCGATACTGGCGAAGGTCGAGCCAGCCCTGGCCGTGGAGCAGGCCGCGCACCTGCATGATCCGCATATTGTCGTCGGTGTCGCCGAGGTTGAAGAAGCGGATGTCGTTCCAGCGCTGGAAGATGAACCAGGCGCAGAAGCCGAGCCAGGCGATCAGCACCAGCCACTTCCAGTGGCGTTCGAGAAGCGCCACGGCGCGTTCGCTGGTCAGCTCGTTCTTGCGCTGCGGCATGTTTCGCGCTCTAGCCGGTCAGGTCCAAAGGACAAGTTACTCGCCCGCAGCTTTCATGCCCCCGCAACCTTGATGTTATCCACCCTCTCGCCCGAGCGCCGAACCGTCATCGCCCAGCTCGCCCGCTTCGTGGTCAGCGGCGCGTTCGTCACCGCGCTCGGCGTCGGCGTCTATGCGATCGTCGCGCTGCTGCTCCGCTGGCATCCGCAGCTCGGCAATTTCCTCGCTTATGTCGTCGCCGTCGCGACCGGCTATGTGATGCACAGCCAGTGGAGCTTCCGCGGACACGGCGGCGAGCGCACCCACGCGACCAAAGTCCGTTTCGCCATCGTCTCCGTGATCAGCTACGCGCTCAACACCTTCTGGGTGTGGCTGCTGTTCACCCATCTGCAGATCGGCCGCGAAGCGCCGATCGTGCCGATGCTGTTCGTCACTCCGGCGGTCACCTTCCTGCTCAACCGGCACTGGGTTTTCCGCTGATGGAGCGCGCCGTCTACGATCACATGGCGGAGCTCGACCAGCGCCACTGGTGGTATCTCGGACGGCGCCGGGTGCTGGCGGAGATCATCCGCCGGCTCGTCCGCCCGCCGGCCGACGCGCGAATCCTCGAGGTCGGCTGCGGCACCGGCCATAATTTCGGGATGCTCACCGCCTTCGGCGCGGTCGATGCGGTCGAGCTCGACGAGACCGCTCGGTCGATGGCCGAGAAGCGCCTCGGCCGCCGCGTTCTTCCCGATCCTTTGCCCGAGCTCGGCGGAGTGGCCGACCGCGCTTACGACCTCATCTGCGCGTTCGACGTGATCGAACATATCCCCGACGATGCGCACGCCATCGCGACCATCGCCGCCAAGCTGAAGCCGGGCGGCAAGCTGGCGATGACCGTCCCCGCCCACCGCTGGATGTGGTCGGCGCACGACGTCATCAACCATCACAAGAGGCGCTATTCGAAGCGCTCGCTGAAGGCGCTGATCGACGGTTCGCCGCTCGAGCTCGACAGCATCGGCTATCTGAACAGCATCCTCTTCCCGCTCGCCGTCGGGCAGCGCATGGTCTCGAAGGCGCTGAACAAGCAGGACAGCAAGCTCGGGATCCCGCCCGCGCCGGTCAACGACGCCCTGACGCGCATCTTCGCCGCCGAGCGGCACGCCATCGGCCGGCTGCCCCTCCCGCCGGGGCTTTCGCTCTACGCCGTCGCGTCAGCGAAACAGGGTTAAGAAACTCGCAACTTTTCGGTGGTCTTGTCTCCTCGCGCCACGAAGCGCGGGGAGGAACGAATGAGCCGGCACGTCTATTCGAGTGAGTTCTTCGATTATATCGATGCGGGGTCGCGCGCCTCTGCCGGAATCGTCTCGCGCCTGCTCATCGGGGAAATGCCGATCGGCAGCCTGCTCGACGTCGGCTCGGGCCACGGCGCCTGGGCGGCTGAGTGGATGTGCGCCGGGGTCAGCGACGTCGTCGCGGTCGACGGCGATTACGTGAACCGCGATCAGCTCGCTATCCCGCGCGACAAGTTCGTCGCGCACGACCTCTCCCAGCCGCTCGATCTCGGCCGCCGGTTCGAGCTGGTGCAGAGCCTCGAGGTCGCCGAGCACATTTCCGCCGAATTCGCCGACGGCTTCGTCGACAACCTCGTCCGCCACGGCGACGTGGTCCTCTTCTCCGCCGCCGTCCCCAACCAGGGCGGCGAGCATCACGTCAACGAGCAGCCGCCCCAGTACTGGCGCGATCGCTTCAGCGCCCATGGTTATAGTGTGTTCGACTGGCTCCGCCCGCGCATCGCCGACAATCGCGAAGTCAAGGCCTGGTACCGCTACAACAGCCTCATCTACGCCAATGCCGCGGGGCAGGCGCGCCTTTCCAACGCGATCCTCGCGACCCGCGTCCCCGACGACCAGCCGCTGCAGATCGGCGGCGACTTCGCCTGGGCGCTGCGCCGTGCCGCGGTGCGGATGATCCCCGAATCCTTCGTCAAGCCGGTGGCCATGGCCAAGTCGATCGTCGAGGTGCAGCTGCGCGGCCGGCCCGGCCGCGCCGGCTAGGCGTCGTCGGACGGAGCCACGACGCCGAGCCGCGCCGAACCGCCTGGCTCGCGGCCCGCGATCTCCTGCACGATGTACAACGGCCGCCGCTTCGCCTCGTTGTAGAGGCGGCCGATATATTCGCCCATTAGCGCCAGCACGAACATCTGCACCGCGCCCAGCACGACGACAACGAGCATCAGCGAGGTCCAGCCCTGGATGCTTTTCCCGCTCAGCCACGAATAGCCGATGTAGAGGATCAGCAGCAGCGAGCCGAACGACAGCGCGAGGCCCGCGTGGCTGGCGAGCTTGAGCGGTGCCGACGAGAATCCTGTCAGCGCGTCGAGCGCGAAGCGGACCATCTTCTTCAGTGGATATTTGGTCTCGCCGGCGAACCGTTCTTCGCGGTCGTAGGCGAGCGGAACCTGCCTGAACCCGATCCACGCCACCATGCCGCGGATGAAGCGCGCCTGCTCGGGCATCGCCAGCAATGCGTCGAGCGCGCGGCGGCTCATCAGCCGGAAGTCGCCGGTGTCGAGCGGGATGTCGACCTCGGTCGCGCGCGACAGCAATCGGTAGAAGCCGTGCGCGGTCGCCCGCTTGAACGCCGTCTCCCCCTTGCGGCTCTTGCGCACGCCATAGACGACGTCAGCGCCTTCGCTCGCCATCGCCGCCATCATCTCGGGCAGCAGCTCGGGCGGGTCCTGGAGGTCGGCGTCGATGATCAGCACATGCTCGCCGCGGCAGAGGTCGAGCCCGGCGGTGAGCGCCAGCTGGTGACCGTGGTTGCGCGACAGGTTGACCGCGAGGAGGTGCGGATCGCTCGCCGCGAGCTGCTGCATGATCGCCCAGCTGCCGTCGCTGGAGCCGTCGTTGACCAGCACGATCTCATAATCCTCGCCCACCGCCGACTTCGCGGCGGTGCACAGCCGCTCGTGCAGCACGGCGAGGCACTTCTCCTCGTTGAAGCAGGGGACGACGATCGACAGCGCGGTCATGGGCGTACGCGATAGAGGATCGACCCCGGTCCGCGCCAGACCGGCTGCATGTCGGCGACGAGCCGCGGGTCATAGGGCGGCGGATCGACCAGCCACACGAAGTCGAAGGCCTTGCGCGGGACGGTCGCCAGCGACTGGTCGATGGTGCGGTGAAGCCCGTCGCGGCAATTGTTGGGCCGCACGATCTGCGACGGGTCCGACATGAAATAGCCCGCCTCGCGATATTCGAGATCGAGCAGGTTGGCGCCCTCGACCACCCACTGGTCGTTCGAAAAGCCCTGGCGGCGGACCATCACCATCGCGCCCAAATGACTGTTCCGGGGCAGGGTCCAGGCCTCGGTGCAGGGCAGCTGCACGAAGCTCGCCACTCTGGCGCCCTCGGGCACATGGTCGAGCGCCTGGAGCTTGGCCTGCTGGTCGTCCGAGGCGCGGGCGAGATTGTAGGTCGTCGTGCCGAGGCGCACCGCGCAGAACAGCAATCCCGCGACGGCGAGGAAGGTGCCGAGGCGGTAGCCGATCGCTCCGCGGAAGCGGATCGCCAAGAGCAGGATCGCGAACATGTAGGGGACGAGGCGCATGTCGGCATAGGCCGAGCCGAAGATGATCCGCGGCAACAGGACGAAGCCGGCGATCAGCACGAAGCCGGAGAAAGCGAGGTTGCGCGAGAAGGTGAGGCGCGGGTTCCTCAGCGCCTCGATCAGGACGAGGAAGCAGAGGCCCGCCGAGCCGATGTCGAACCATTTCCAGCGGTCGCGCAGCGCCATCTGCAGCCAGAAGAACTTGGCCTTCCAGTTGAACCAGTCGCCGGTCGACCCGCCGTGCGTCTCGCTTCGCCAGGCGAGCATGATGACGATCGGCAGGGCCATCACCGACGCGTGCAGCGCCGCGTTGATTCCGGCCTTCCACCAGCTTCGCCCCGAGTCGTGCTGGCGCACCGCCTCGGCCGAGAAGCACAAGAGCCCGAGCGCGCCCCAGCCGTAGGTGTGGCAGAAGAAGATGATCAGCGAGATGGGCACGAACAGCCACGCGCGGAGCCGCGTGCGCCCCGTTCGCCCGAGATGCAGCCACAGCCCGAACGCCAGCATCGCCAGCGCCATCGACAAAGCGAAATTGACGAAGCCGAACAGGAACGGGTGGCCGTAGGCGAAGGGGATGGCGAAAAAGGCCGTCGGCGGAGTCCGGCCGTGCACCTCGCGGGCGACCCACAGGAAGCCGGCGACGGTCAGCGGCGGGATGGTGAGCACGATCAGCTTGACCGCCGGCTCCAGCCCCATCAGCGGCGCCAGTGCCATCACAAGCAAATCGACCCCGAGATTGCCGATCGCTGCCCAGTGATAGCTGTAATAAAGCTGCAGCGGCGAGGAATGGCCGACGTCGAGCTCGACCTGGTAGCGGCCCATGTGGCCGAGCAGGTCCACCAGCGGCGGGATCGGCGGGTAGAGCAAGGGCACCGCCGAGACGAGGATCAGCGCCAGCGCCAGCGCTCGACTGTCCCACCATGGCTGATTGTCGCGCGTCGGCATGCGAAACTGGCGTCCCCCGTTGGGATGGGCGCCTTGCCAGCCGCCAGACGCGCATTCAAGCGCCAGAAAGCTTCGTCCGGTTAGCCCGTGGTCAATTCCAAGGGAGAGGACGCCATGAAAAAGCTATTCTTCGGCGGCGCCGCGGCAGCCGCCTTGATCGCCGTCGCCCCGGCCTTCGCCCAGCCCGCGCCTGCCCCGGCGCCCGCACCCGCCCCCGCGCCGCAGGTGCGGGTGATGCGCATGGAGGCCAGGACCCAAACCCGCAACGAGGTCGTCCAGCACGTCCGCGACATGTTCGCCAGGCTCGACGCAAATCGCGACGGCTATCTGACCCGCGAGGAAGCCGATGCCGGGCACAAGGCGATGGCCGGGGACAAGCGCCAGCGCTTCGCCTGGCGCCTCGCCGACCGCGGGCCGGCGCGCATTGGGGAGCGCACCGCCGACCGCGGCGCCGCCTTCGACCGGCTCGACCTCAACAAGGACGGGGTGATCACCCGCGACGAGTTCGCCCAGGCGCGGCCGCAGGTCGAGGAGCACCGCTTCGTCATCCGCGAGGGTGGCCCGGCGGGCACCGCGACGGCCCCCGGCGCTCCGGGCGCCCCGCGCGAGTTCCGCCTCCATCGCATGGGCGGGATGGGCAAGCTCCACGGGCGCATGTTCGACATGGCCGACGCCAACCGCGACGGCCGCGTCTCGCTCCAGGAAGCGACCGACAGCGCGCTTCGCCACTTCGACATGGCCGACGCCAACCACGACGGGCGACTGACCCCCGACGAGCGAGTCAAGATCCGCCAGATCCGGATCGAGCGCCGCCAGCCGGCCTGACGCCCGGCCTTTCGGTCAATGGCAAAGCCCGGCGCATCGCCCTGCGCCGGGCTTTTCTCATGCCGTCTCCAGCGCCTCGCCGCGCGCCTTCCGCCGCGGCGTCTTCTTCGGCCTGGCCGCCTCGGCGGCGATCTCGCGATAGCGCCGCTCGGTATCGACCATATACTCGCGGGTGATCGGCAGCGCGGTGCGCTCGCGGACATATTGCACCTGGTAATTGCAGGCCGCCCCGCTCTCGAACATCACGATCCCGCCGGCGAGGTAGAATTCCCACATGCGGAAGAAGCGCGCGTCGTACATCGCCTCGATCTCACCGCGCGCCCTGGTCGCCCGCTCCAGCCAGTGGCGCAGCGTAAACGCGTAATGCAGCCGCAAATTCTCGACGTCGCTGGCGATCAGCCGCGCGCCTTCGCTCGCCGCGACCATCTGCGACAGCGACGGCAAGTGATAGCCGGGGAAGATATATTTGTCGGTGAAGGGGTCGGGCCCCTTGGACACCTCGCCCAGCTTGCCGATCGTGTGCAGCAGCATCACCCCGTCGGGCTTCAGCAGGTTGCGGCACTTGGCGAAGAACTCGTCGTAATGCGCCGCCCCGACATGCTCGAACATGCCGACCGAGACGATCCGGTCGAACGTCTCCGTTAGGTGGCGATAGTCGATCAGCTCGAACTTCACATGGTCGGCGACGCCCGCCGCCGCGGCCCGCTCGCGCGCGATCTTCAGCTGGTGCTCGGACAGGGTCACCCCGAGCACGTCGACCCCGGCGACCTTGTGCAGGAACAGCGCCATCCCGCCCCAGCCGCAGCCGATGTCGAGCACCCGCATCCCCGGCTGCAGCGCGAGCTTGGCGGCGATATGCGCCTTCTTGTCGGCCTGCGCCTGCTCGAGGCTGTTGGCGGGGTCGGTGAAGTAAGCGCAGCTGTACTGCCTGTCGGCGTCGAGGAAGAGCTCGTAGAGCTCGTCCTTCAAATCGTAATGATGGGCGACGTTGCGCCGCGCGCGGCGCGGGTCGTTGCGGCGGAAGAAGCGGCGGATGCGGTTCTTGCCCTTGCTCAGCGCCGCGCGCCCCTCGCCCTTCTCCTCCCAGCGGTTGGACCCGACGATCAGCTCCAGGAGGTCGAGGATGGTCCCGTCCTCGATGGTGAGCCGCCCGTCCATATAGGCCTCGCCGACCCCGAGCCGCGGGTTGCGAACGATGTCGAACGGCACCTTGCGGTCGGCGAAGCGCACGGTGAGGTGCCTGCCCCCGCCCGGCCCGAACGTTCGCGGCGCCTTCCCCGGCAAGAGCAAGGTGATGCTGCCCCGCGTGAGGAGCTTGCCGACGAGGCGGCCGATGAGTGACATGCGGTGCGATCTCCGTGGGTCGGGAGACCCTAGCCCGACCCGAGGGAGCGCGTCCATTGCCAGCTCGAACCGGCGACTAGCCGGATAAACAGATCAGCGCGTGATCTTGCGCTTCCATGCGGTCACCCGAAACAGGGTGCCGACGGGGAAGATGTTCCTCGCCGCCTTGCGGTCGAGCAGTTCGCTCGCGGCGCGCTCGATCGCGTGAATGTTCGTTTCGTGATAATGGCCCTCGAAGCCGGCGATCCGGCGCCCGATCCGGTAGAGCATGCTTTCCGTCGGACCCGACAGGATCAGCACGCCGCCGGGCGCCAGCTTTGCGACCAGCGCCTTCAGCAGCTCGCGATAATTTTCGTTATGCTCGAGAGAGTCGATCGCGAAGATCTGGTCGTAGGAGCCGTCTGGCGCGTCTTCGAGCGTCGTGCGGTGACTGTTGGGCAGCTGGTTTTTCAGAAACGCTGCCGCAGGCTCGTGCGATTCGATATAGTCGTAGCGGACGTTCGCCGGCAGCAAATGTCCAAGCTCCCCCACGGATGAACCGAAATCGAGGACCCTGTCGCCGTCGGGCTTCATCGACCGCGCTAGGTCCGCAGCAACGAACAGCCTTCGCCAGCTCACATATGCCGCCGGCCAATTGGAATGGCAGTAGGAGGGGACGCAGCTCTCCTCCCACAGTTCGAAATCCTCGCCGTATTTGATCCGGTCCCGAAGCACCCTCCGGCGCCGCGACACATGCGCTAGATTGTTCATCATCAGCCTTTTCGCTCTGGCGACACGAGCATTCGCTTGTGGCTCAGCTTCCGGTGCGCCGCCCGCTCCGGAACCGAGGACACGTCCTGCGCGAGGAAATTGAGGATCAGCTGAATCCCGATGATGATCGGCAAGGCGCTCAACATGACGGTGCCGGCAGTCGCCGGCTCCTGGCTCTCGGAGCTCTCGACCCACCTCACGATGCCGTAGATCGCTCCGAATGCGAGCATCAGCAGGCCGAGCGGAAGCGTGATCGAACCCAGGCTGAAGTTCCTCAGCACGTAATTGTAGAAGATGCGCTTGATGAAGTTGCGCATGTGAAGGAACGGAAACGTCACCAGGCAGCGCCATACGCTGAGGCCGCTGCGTTCGTCGTTGTAAACCGTCTCCAGTGGGAGCTCGATGACCCGCGCTCTCAGGATCGACAGGCGAAAGAGCAGGTCGGATTCGAAGAAATAACGGCGGTGCAGCTTCCCGAGCGGGATCAGCCGCGCAACGTCGGCATGAATGGCGACATAGCCGTTCGTCGGATCGAACAGGTTCCAGTAGCCGGTCGAAAGTTTCGACAGGAATGAAAGTCCGGCATTCCCCATCAGCCGGCCGGCCGGCATGGCAAGCACGCGCTCGATGTCGAAGAAGCGGTTGCCTTTCACATAATCGGCCTCACCGGCGACGATTGGCTGGGCGAAGTCCATGACGAAGCCGCCGTTCATCTGACCATCCCCATCGAGCTTTACGATCACCTCGGCGCCGTCCTCGAGCGCCGCTTGCAAGCCCTCGAGAAATGCCGCTCCGACACCACCGTTCTCAGGGCGGCTCACCGTTCGAACTCGCGAATCCCCTGTGCTGAGCGCCGCCAAAGCGCCCGCCGTGCCGTCGGTGCTTCGATCGTCGACACAATAGATGCGCGAGACCTCGGCAGGTACGCTGGCGACGACCGGGCCAATGGAGCGCTCGACATTGAAGCAGGGGATCACCACTGCGACGCGAGGCGCGGGTTGGGCGGGAGTCACCGCGCCTCAGCTCCGCTTTCCCGCACGAACTGGCGGAAGTGGTCTATAGGCTCGATTTCACGATAGGCGGCCCACTCGGCTCTGAATTTCGGATCCTCTTTGTAGAAGGCGAGGAAGTCGAAATCGGCGGGACCGCGCGTGTGCCCTCTCGAGTCCGTGTCGATCAGGACCAGCGTGGGCTTGGCGCCGAGGTCGTGCATGATGAAATCGCGGGCATGCTGTTCCACCGATGCCGACGGGCGCCCCGCGGCGCGCAACTGCACGACTGCAGGCAGGAACCACTGGCTGTTCGTGCGGGAAACATAACGCGCTGACGTGTAGATCGCGGCCGGGAATGCTGGATATGGATGCACTGCCACGACGAGGAATCGGCCATTTAACGCATGCTGCGCGATAGACTGGTCTATGCGGTCGATCTGCGCATAACGCGGTCCGCCCGGACCAGCTGAGACCCACCATTCTCCGACTTTCACGAACCAGAGCAGTACGAG
>DASUXP010000221.1:0-3647 GCA_036377835.1 Sphingomicrobium sp.
GTCCACGTCCTCGGGGAGGACCACGGGGAGCTGTTCGCGCGGCACCGCGACCGGCCCGCACGTCGGGCAATGGATGATCGGGATCGGCGTGCCCCAGTAGCGCTGGCGCGACACGCCCCAGTCGCGCAGGCGATACTGGACGGTGCCCTTGCCCCAGCCGGCTTCCTCGGCGCGGCGGATCACCTCGGCGATCGCCTGTTCGGTGGTGAGCCCGTCGAGGAAGCGCGAGTTGACGGCGATGCCGGTGATCACGTCGGCCTCGCCGGTGACCGGGAGCGAGGCTTCCTCGACGCTCGCGGCGACGACTCGGCGGATCGGAAGCCCGTATTTGGTGGCGAACTCGAAGTCGCGCTGGTCGTGGCCGGGCGAGCCGAACACCGCGCCGGTGCCGTAATCCATCAGCACGAAGTTGGCGATGAACAGCGGCACCCGGAGCTCGGGGTCGAGCGGGTGCACCGCCTCGACCGCGGTGCGATAACCTTTCTTCTCGGCGGCCTCGATGTCGGCGAGGCTGGTGCCGCCGCGCTGGCATTCGCCGATGAACTCCGCTGCCTTCGGGTCGGTTGCCGCGATCGCCTGGGCCAGCGGATGACCGGCGGCGACCGCGACGAAACTTGCCCCGAAGATGGTGTCCGGCCGGGTGGTGAAGACCTCGACCCCGCCGATTGATTCGACGGGAGTGGCCAGGCGGAAGCGGAACTGCAGGCCGCGGCTCTTGCCGATCCAGTTCTCCTGCATCAGCCGCACCTTGTCCGGCCAGCGGTCCAGCGATTCGAGGCCCTTGAGCAGCTCGTCGGCGAAGTCGGTGATCTTGAGGAACCATTGCGACAGCTTGCGGCGTTCGATCGGCGCGCCCGAGCGCCAGCCGCGCCCGTCGATCACCTGCTCGTTGGCGAGCACGGTCATGTCGACCGGGTCCCAGTTGACCTCGCTCTCCTTGCGATAGACGAGGCCGGCGTTGAACAGATCGATGAACAGCGCCTGCTCGTGGCCGTAGTAAGCCGGGTCGCAGGTGGCGAGCTCGCGGCTCCAGTCGAGCGCGAAGCCGAGGCGCTTCAGCTGCTCGCGCATGGTCGCGATATTGTGCCAGGTCCATGTCCCGGGGTGGACCTTGCGCTCCATCGCCGCATTCTCGGCCGGCATCCCGAACGCGTCCCAGCCCATCGGGTGGAGCACCTCATGCCCCTGCATTCGCCGGTAGCGGGCGATCACGTCGCCCATCGTGTAGTTGCGCACGTGGCCCATGTGGATGCGCCCCGATGGATAGGGGAACATCTCCAGCACGTAGGTCTTGGGCTTGTCGCTCGAGCTGTCGGCGGTGAAGCAGCCTTGCTCTTCCCACCGCGCCTGCCAGCGCCGGTCGGCCTCGCCCGGGTCGAAGCGCCCGTTCATGACGGTGGCTTTATCCGCGGACGGAGGCGCGGCGAAGGTCGCGGGCGCGGGTGAGGATGATGTCCTCGAGCTTCTGCACCGTCGCCGCGGCGACCGGCGCATCGATCCACGTGCCGCCCTGGTTGATCTGGCGCGAGGCCGCGACGCGGAGCGCGTCCGCGCGCAGATCCTGGTCGAGGATGGAGACGGTGAGCTTGACCCGCTCGCCCGGAGCACGGGGGTTGGCGTACCAGTCGGTGATGATCACTCCGGAATTGGCGTCCGCCTGCACCAGCGGGGCGAAGGAGACGGTGTCGACCGCGGCCTTCCACAGATAGGCGTTCACGCCGATGGCGGTCATCCGCGACGGCGCCAGCTGCGTCGGCAGCGCGCGGTTGCGGGCGCAGCCGGGCGTGGCCAGGGCGATCACCATCAGAGAGGCAGCAACGGCAATGTGCGGACGGGGCATCGTCGATCCTTGAGCAAGCGAAGTCGGTTTGACGGCGTTATAGATGGTCAAGGCCCTCCTGCAAGCTGTCCGGCTTCGACACGTGATTGTGTTGAGTCGGCAACAGGGCCGGAATGAATCGACTCCGCTCATGGAACCTTCAGATTGGAGTAGCTATATCGACTCCACGGATAACAGGGAGTCGCTCGTCGTGAGCATCCGCGGATCGAAGACAGCCAAAGCCGCTGCGGCCATTGCCGCGGTCGGCCTCATGCTGTCTCCGGCGTTCGCGGCCGGCGGTCCTGCGCAGGGCAAGAAGCGGCCGGCAGCGGTCGCGCTCAGCTTCGATCCGATCTCCTCCTTCACCCCGGCCAACGGCGACCCGCGCCTCGCGGCGGCCTTCGCCAACAAGCCGCTGGCGCTCACCGATTTCAAATTCACGCCGGCCGCGGCCAAGGGCCGTCCGTCGCAGCTGCGGGTCGCGATTCGCGCCCGTGCCGGCACTCCGGCGACGAATCGCACCACCGATCTCGCGGCGTCGGCGACGGCTTCGGCGGTCAGCGCGCTGACTCCGACCAGCTACAACCTCGGGGTCGCGGTGGGTTGGCGGCGCTTCGCCGTTTCCGGCGACGTGGCCCGGGTCAAGGACGCCAACCCGGCGCTTGGCGGCCGCGAGAGCGCCGTTGTCGGTGTCAGCTATTCGCTCAAGCGATTTACCGGCCGAGTCGCCGTGGGTGCGGACCGCAGCGATGGCAAGTCGCTTCCGGCGCTGCGCAAGGGCGACAATTATTCGCTGGATGTCGGCGGTTCCTACGCGCTTTCGCGGCGGATCGCCTTGACCGGCGGCGTCCGCTACCAGGTCGAGCGCGACCGCCTGTCGGCGCTGAAGGACGAGCGGCGCGACAGCCAGGCCGTCTACGTCGGCACCGCGTTCAAGTTCTGAACGCGCTGATCCCTGCCCATCCCTGAAAGCCGAGGCGCTCGACGCGCCTGAACCGCCGCGCATCCATTCCGCCGAGCGCGATCAGGCGCCCGCCGCCGAGCCGGGCGAGCGCCGCCGCGCGCATTCGCGGAAGCGGGCGCCAGTCCGGATGGCTGTTCGTCGCATAGATCGGAGAAAGCAGGATCAGCGGCGCACGCCCGAGCAAGGCCTGCCTCAGCTCTGCTGAATCGTGGACCCGGATCGCCTCACCCCGCGATTCGTGGGCAAGCGCCAGCCCTCTTGCGGCGGCGAGGCGCCGGAGCCTCGCGAGCGCTCTCGGCGGCGGCCCGCCGATGACGATGATCCCGCATCCGCGTCTCAGCTTCATCGCCGATTCGAAGAGCGCCGCGTCGAACGGCGCCTGAGCGATCAGCCACTGATTCGGAAACCTCGTCTGGCGGCGCCTCATGCCCGACCCTATAGCGCGTCGCGATGAGCAGCGCCGCCGAACGCCGCGAGAAGATCCTGGGTCAGATCGAGTCCGCTGCAAGGCTAGCGCGCCGCGATCCTGCCGAGGTCGGGCTGATCGCTGTCAGCAAGCAGCGTTCCGCGGCGGAAATCGAGGCGCTGATCGCGGCCGGGCAGCGCGACTTCGGCGAAAGCCGGGTGCAGGAGGCGCTCAGCAAATGGCCGCCTCTGCTCGCCCGCGATCCCAATCTTCGCCTCCACGCGATCGGCCGCCTGCAATCGAACAAGGCGGCGGACGCGGTGCGCCTGTTCGACGCGATCCACTCGCTCGATCGCCTCTCGCTCCTCGATGCGCTGGCGAAGGAATCCGAGAAGGCGGACCGGTTCCCGGCCGTCTATGTGCAGGTGAACATCGGCGAAGAGGAGCAGAAGGGCGGT
>DASUXP010000222.1:0-5425 GCA_036377835.1 Sphingomicrobium sp.
GTCACCTTGTGGCCCGCAGCGGCGAGCTGCATCGTCTTGCCGCCAGGGGCTGCGCAAAGGTCGAGCACCTCGGGCGCGTCAGCGGGAATGAGCCGCGCAGGCAGGGACGCGGCGAGGTCCTGCGCCCACCAGCGGCCGTCCGCATAACCGGGCAGGTCGCTGACCGATGCGCTTGCGATCCGGACATGGCGCGGAGCGAGCGAAATGCCGCCATGCTCGACCGCATATGCCCGCGCCTCCGAATCGTTCGCGAAGCTGAGGTCGAGCGGGGGCCGGCGGGCGATCTGCCGCCGGGCGGCTTCGACCGCCTCGTCGCCCCATGCGGTGCGCCATCGATCCTCGACGACGGGAGGCAGGTGCGGCGCTTCCATCGCCGGAACGCCCTTGCGCAGCAACGTGCCGAGCACGCCGTGGACCAATCGCCGCGGCCCGCCATCCACCAAAGGCAGAGCCGTGGCAACGAGTGCATGATCGGGCGTGCCGAGACCCACCTTCTGCGCCAGCGCCAGGCGCAGGACCATCCGCGCCTTGGAATCGTCCGGCAAGCGGTGCCGCGTGGCGCCGTCGATCAGCGCATCGAGGTCGGGCAGGCGCCGCAGGGCCTCGCCGGCGATGGCCAAGGCGAGCGCGCGATCGGCGGGAGCGAGGTTGCGCGAAACAGCGGAGGCGGATTCGAGAGTCTGGCCGCGGCGAAGGACCGAGTCGAGCATCTGCAGCGCCGCCCGCCGGGCGCCGACGCCCTCGACACGCGGCACTAATGCGATTCCGGCCGCGGCGGGCGCGAGAGGAGCGCGTCGAGCACCTCGTCAACGCTGAACCGGCCGGCGAGCAGCCCTTCGACCGCATCGACGATCGGCATATCGACGCCGCGCTCGCGAGCGAGGCGCGCCACGACCGGCGCGGTGAAGGCACCTTCGACCACGCTGTTGCTCTCGGCCATCAGCTCGGCGGCGGAGCGTCCCTCGCCGAGACCGACACCGAGGCTGAAGTTGCGCGAGCTCGTCGACGAGCAGGTGAGAACGAGATCGCCGAGGCCGCACAGGCCGGCGAGGGTCTCGCGCCGGGCTCCGAAGGCGAGGGCGAACCGCGTCATTTCGGCGAAGCCGCGGGCGATCAGCGCGGCCCTCGCGCTCTGCCCGAGCCCGCGCCCCTCGACCACCCCGGACCCGATCGCGAGCACGTTCTTCACCGCTCCGCCGACCTGCGCGCCGATCAGATCGCCGGTGTGGTAAAGCCGGAAGGACGGGACCGAGAGCCGCTTGCGAAAGGCGTCGTAGAGCGCTCGATCGGCGCTGGCGAAGGTGACCGCCGCGGGCAGGCCGGCGGCGATTTCTTCGGCAAAGCCAGGGCCGGAGAGCACGCCGAGGTTGCTTCCGGGAGCGAGTTCGGCGGCCACGTCGCTCATGAACTTGCCGGTGCTCGCCTCGATCCCTTTCGAGCAGAGGATCAGCGCGCGCTCACCTCCCGGCGCGGCGGCGAGCACATCGCGCATCGCCTGCGCCGGAGTGACCATCAGCCAGCAATCGCAATCCGCGAGCTGGTCGAGGCGGTCGGTGGCACGGAGCGCCGAGTGCAATCGGAGGCCCGGCAGATAGGCCGTGTTCTCATTGCGCCGGTTGATCGATTCGACCACCGCCGGGTCGCGCCCCCAGAGCACGGTCTCGCGACCGTTCGCCGCGGCCAGCTGGGCGAGCGCGGTGCCGAAAGCCCCGGCGCCGATCACCCCGAGGCGCTCGCAACTCATGCCTTCACCCCGGCGCCGCGCACCTTCTCGGCGGCTTCGTCGAGCGGCCAGCGCGCGCGGGCCGGCGCGTCGAGCGGGTCACATAGTCCGGCTGCGAAACGCTCCGCCCCGACCCAGGCGATCATCGCCGCATTGTCGGTGCACAGCCACGCCGGAGGCACGCTGAATCGGCGGCCTTCACGCTCCGCAAGCGCCGCCAAAGCCTCACGGATCGCCAGGTTGGACGCCACCCCGCCGGCAACGACCAGCGTCGGGGCATCGGTCCGCCCGAGCGCCAGCGCCGTGCGGTCGACGAGGCAGTCGACCACGGCCTGCTGGAAGCTCGCTGCAATGTCCTCGCGCGCATATTCGCCGGACACGGCCGCCCGCTGTGCCGCGCTCTTCAAGCCGGCGAAGGAGAAATGCGGCTCGTCCGAGCCGACCAGCGGACGGGGCAGAGGGACCGCCGCCAAATCGCCCGCCTCCGCCAACTCTTCGATCGCCGGACCGCCTGGATAGCCAAGGCCGAGCAGCTTGGCGGCCTTGTCGAAGGCTTCGCCGGCGGCATCGTCGATGGTCGTCGCGAGGCGCCGGTAGTCGCCCACTCCGCGCACCTCAAGCAGCTGGCAGTGCCCGCCCGAGACGAGCAGCAACAGATAAGGGAAGCCGAGATCGGGATCGACCAGCCGCGGCGACAGCGCATGGCCTTCGAGATGATTGACCGCGACCAGCGGCTTGCCGGCGGCGAGCGCGAGCCCCTTTCCGGCGAGTAGCGAGACCATCACTCCGCCGATCAGCCCCGGCCCGGCAGTCGCGGCGACCGCGTCGACGTCGCCGATCGACAGCCCGGCCTCGTCGAGCACCCTGCGAATGAGGTCAGGCAGAATCTCGACATGCGCGCGCGCGGCAATTTCCGGCACCACTCCGCCGAACGGCTGGTGCGCCGCATTCTGGCCGACGACGGCCTGAGCGAGGATCTGCCGGTCGCCGGTGACGAGCGCGGCAGCGCTGTCGTCGCAGGAGGATTCGAGGCCCAGGATTGTTGTGCGCATGATGGTCATTTCGCCGCCGGCCCTTTGCCTGATCCGCGCAAGATGCACTAGGGGTTGCCCATGCAAGGCCTCAGGCTCGGGACTCGCGGATCGCAGCTGGCGCTCACCCAGGCGCGCAAGGTGGCGAGCGCGATCGAGGCCGCCCAGCGCTGGCCCGAGGGCTATATCGAGATCGTTCCGATGACGACCACCGGCGACGAGGTGAAGGACCGGCCGCTGGCCCAGATCGGCGGCAAGGGGTTGTGGACCAGGGAGCTCGACCGCGCGCTGCTCGCCGGCGAGGTCGATTTCTGCGTCCATTCGATGAAGGACGTGGAGAGCGTCCGCCCGCGCGATATCCACATCGCCGCGGTGCGCCCGCGCGGCGATGTCCGCGACCGGCTGATCGGCGCCGAATCGATCGACAAGCTGAAACAGGGGGCGGTGGTCGGGACCTCGTCGCCGCGGCGCGCGGCGCAGCTCCTCTCGCTGCGGCAGGACCTGAAGATCGTGCCCCTGCGCGGCAATGTCGAAACGCGGCTCGCCAGGGTCGAGGCGGGCGAGATCGACGCCACGCTGCTCGCCTCGGCGGGGCTGAAGCGGCTCGGCATCGACGCGGGGACGGCGATCCCGACGGAAGTGCTGCTGCCCGCTCCAGGCCAGGCGGTGATCGGGATGGAATGCCGCACCGACGACACGCAGACGCAGAGCGTGCTCACCACCGTCAGCAACGAGATCACCTACGCCTGCGTGATGGCCGAGCGAGCCTTCACCCGCGCGCTGAACGCAACCTGCTCGTCGCCCGTCGCCTGCTTCGCGGTGCTCGAGGACGGCGACCTGAGGATGCGGGCGCAGCTGTTCAGCGAGGACGGCAAGGAGATGGTCGAGCAGCGCGCGGTGTTCGACTGCGGCGACGACGAAACCCCCGCGGCGATGGCCCGCGAGTTGCTCGGCAAGGCACCCGAGGCGATCCGGAGGCTGTTCGCCCCGGCATGAGGCGCCTGGTCGTCCTGCGTCCCGAGCCGGGCGCAACGCAAACCATGCGCCGCGCGCGCGCGCTGGGTTTTGAGGCGGTTGCCATGCCGCTGTTCGCGATCGAGCCCGTCGCGTGGGAAGCGCCGGAGATTGCGGCGTTCGACGGCTTGCTTCTGACCAGCGCCAACGCGGTGCGCTGCGCCGGCGACGCACTCACCGGCCTGCGAAGCCTTCCGGTGCACGCCGTGGGCGACGCGACGGCCCAGGCGGCGCGCGGCGCGGGGTTCGAAGTAGCGACCACAGGGGGTGGCGATATCGACGAACTGCTTGCCATTCTCCCCGATGGGACAACGCTGCTGCACCTTTGCGGAGAGCACAAGCGGCAGCCCACGGTGGACCGCCATTCGATCGTCCCCATCGCGGTGTACACCTCGAAGGCCCTCGACGCGCCTGCCAACGCAGCACCCCTGCGCGGATCGGTCGCGCTGGTGCATTCGTCCCGCGCCGGGGCGCGGCTGCGGGAGGTCGTCGAGCTGGCGAAGCTCGACCGGCGCGAAATCGCCATCGCCGCGATCAGTCCCGCTGCGGCCGAGTCGGCCGGTCCCGGCTGGGCCACGATCGAGGCGGCCGGCGAGCCGACCGACGCGGCGCTGCTGGCCCTAGCCGCCCGGCTGTGCAACAACTTCGAAGGAGCATGAACGGGACGGGCACTCGACAGGGCATGAGCTGGAGCGCCCGGCTGCTGATCGGCCTCGTGCTGATCGTCGCCGGTGCGGCCGCCGCGACTTGGGGGTTGGCGCGGTCGGAACGCGCGGCCCGGCTGCTCGGCGTGACCCGTGCGGCTGAGCCCGTAAATCTGACCCCCAAGCCGGTCGTGATGAATCCGCCGGCACCGGCGGCGCCGGTCGAGACGGACGCGCAGCCCGAGGAGCCGCGCATCGCCCAGCTCGAATCGCGCGTCGCCCGGGTCGAGAACGCGACGCAGCGGGCGGAAGGCTTCGCCGGCCGCGCCGACGCCCTCGTCGTCGCCTTCGCCGCGCGCCGGGCGATCGACCGCGGAGTCGCGCTCGGCTATCTGGAGCCGCTGCTGATCGACCGCTTCGGGGCGCAGCACCGGCAGGCGGTGGCGACCGTCATCACCGCTTCGCAGCAGCCGGTGCGGCTCAACGACCTCATCGCCGAATATGAGGCGCTCGGCCCCCAGCTGCGCCGCGGCGGCACCGGCGGCGGCTGGTGGGCCGGACTCCGCCAGGAACTCGGTTCGCTGGTCGAGGTGCACCGCGCCGACCGGCCCTCGGCCAACCCCAATGCGCGCTACGGCCGCGCCCTTCAGCGCCTCTCCGCCGGGGAGGTCGACCAGGCGCTGGCAGAAACCATGCGCCTGCCGGGCGCAGCGGGCGCCGCTGACTGGGTGGCCAAGGCGCGCCGCTATATCGCCGCCCATCGCGCGCTCGACGAGATCGAATCGGCGGCGCTGCTCGGCGGGTCCGACCCTCGCCGCTAGCGGCAAAACGGGCTTGGCAAGCGGACTCGGCTTTGCGATTCTGCCTTGGCTGCGCACAGCCGCGGTTCACATGCGGCGTGTTAAGCAATTGGAAACGAGCGATCTTTCGGGGAGAGACGGGGCCATGACGTCAGTGTCGAGGCGTGTTGGACTGGGGCTGGCGGTGGTCGCCATGGTGCAGGTCAGCGCGTC
>DASUXP010000223.1:0-2728 GCA_036377835.1 Sphingomicrobium sp.
GAACCGGCGGAAGTCGCCGAGCCCCGTCCTGCCGCGGTCGTGCTCCATGCCGATACGCGCCCGGCCGAGGTCGTTGCCGACGCGCCCGAATCGATCAGCGAAGAGCCCGAGCCGGAGCGCGAGCGCCGCTCGTGGAAGCCAGGCATCGGTTTCGAGGAGCTGTTCGGCCGCCACCTCCCGATCTGGGCGGGCGGGATCACCCTCGCCGTCGCAGGCATGCTGATCGTCAAGCTGTCGATCGACTCGGGGCTGCTGACCCCGCCGATCCGAGTCCTCGCCGGCCTCGTCTTCGGCGCATTGCTGATCGCCGGGGCCGAGCTTGCCTTGCGGTTCGAAGAGCGCGTTCGCGACGCCCGGGTCCGCCAGGCGCTCGCCGGCGCCGGCGTCGCCAGCCTCTACGCCAGCATCCTCGTAGCGGTGAACCTCTACCATCTCATCGATCCCTTGACGGCAATGCTCGGAATGGCCGCGGTGACCGCGCTGGCGTTGTTCCTCGCCATCCGCTTTGGCCCGCCCAGCGCCTTGCTCGGGCTCGCCGGCGGCCTCGCCGCGCCGGCCCTGGTCGGCTCGGCTTCGCCCAACGTCCCTTTGCTCTCGGTCTATCTTGCGCTTGCCGTCTCAGGCCTGTGCGCGCTGTCGCGCAACCAGCGCTGGCTGTGGCTCGGGATCAGTGCGCTGGTGGGCGGCTTCGGCTGGGGCGTCGCGCTGCTGGTCGGCGGCGTGCTCGACACGCCGAGCTCGATTTCGCTCGGCCTCTATCTGCTGCTGCTCGGAGTTGGCGTCCCCGCGCTCGGCTTCGCCGGCACGCGGAGGAACCAGCTGCAGCTGATCGCCGGGATCGTCGCCGCGGCGCAAATGGCGGCGCTGGTGGCGATGGGCGGCTTCGCCCTCGTAAATTGGGGCCTGTTCGCGCTGCTGGCGGTCGCCTCGATGTGGCTGGCCGGGCGCGACGCTGCGCTCGCCGGGCTGCCTGCAGTGGGGCTCGTCGTCGCGCTGCTGCTGATGGGCGCCTGGACCGCGCCCTCAGCAACCAGCTTCGCGCTGGTGCTGGGCGGCTTCGTGCTGATCTACGGAGCACCTGCGGTATGGCGGCTGTGGCGCTCGGGCGGGCTGCTCGAGGCCGCCGAGATCGGCGCGCTCGGACTCGGCGCCTTGCTCCTGCCGATGTTCCACTTCCACCACGCGGACGGGTCGAACGACCAGCTCTTCGGACTGATTGCGACGGCAGCGGCGATGGCGGTCGGCGCTTGCGCGGCGCTCGGCTGGAACAAGGCAGGGCGCCAAGACGACGCGCGCTTCGCTCTCCTCGCGATGGTGACCGCGGTGCTCCTCGCCGGCGCGGCGTTGCTCTTCATGCCGGTATGGGCCGCCGGCGTCGCGATCGGCCTGCTCGGCCTCGCGCTGCTGCACCTCGGCCAGCTTGCCGGAGATCCGCGCCTCCAGCCCGCAGCCTGGGTCTTCGCCGCGGCCGGGGTACTCACGTATCCCCTCGCGCAGCTCGACAGCGGGAGCAGCTTCCTGGACTGGATCGACGCCCTTCACTGGGGCGCGCAGGCCACAATCGCCGCCATGTTCGCCTGGCGGGCATCGTTCCGCTTCGGCCGCTCGACGGCACAGTTCCTCGCGCCGGCCCTGGCCTATGCCGCCTTCGCCGCGGTCGTGCCCGACCGCTTCGCCCCGCTCATCGCGCCTGCATTGCTGGCCGCGACCGCCCTGTTCGGCCGCCGCCTGGGGCAGCGCCTCATGCCGGCGATGGCCTCGTCGCTCGCGATCATCGCGGCGGGGGCGTTCGGGCCGCTGGTGCAATGGACCGGCGAGGCCGCGGACTCCGTTGCGGGCGGACGAATGCTGGTCACCGACGTCCCTCTGCCCATGGACGTCCTCACCAAGCTGCTTGTCCCGGCCTGCTCCGTCGCCTTTGCCTCGTTCATCGCGGTGCGCCTTCGCCGGGCCGAGCGGATCGGCGGCTGGGCAATCGCCGGGCTGCTGGGGACGGTTGCGGTGCACAGCCTCTACAAGCAGCTGTTCGCCATCGCTTCGCCCCAGGCCTTCGTCACTCTCGGCCTTGCCGAGCGGACGGTGTGGGAGCTTGCGCTCGCCGTCCTCGCCTTGCTCGCCTGGCGCCTGCGACGGCCGGTGCCGGCGCTGGTCCTCGCCATTGCCGCGGCCGCGCACGAGGCGCTTTACACCTTGCTGCTCCACAACCCCTTGTGGTCGGCCCAGGCGGTCGGCGCCTGGCCGGTCGCCAATCTTCTGCTGCCGGTCTACGCCCTCGCGCTCTGCCTCGCCGTCGCCGCCCGGCGCGCCGTGCAGCCGATCGCTGAGGAAGTGGCCCGCGGGCTTCAGGTCGTGCAGATGGCGCTGGTGGTGCTGTTCGCCTTCTCCGAGCTTCGCCAGCTGTTCCACGGCACGATGCTGACCGCTCAGGGCCTGCCGGTCGCCGAGGACATCCTGCGCTCGATTCTCGCCATCGGCCTCGCCATCGGCTTCCTGCTATGGGGAATCGCCCGCCAGCAGCGCGACTGGCGCATCGCCAGCCTCGCCTTGATGTTCGGCGCGGTTGGCAAGGTCTTCCTGTTCGATGCCGCGGGCCTTGCCGGGGTGACCCGCATCGCTTCGTTCGTGGCGCTAGGGCTCAGCCTGATCGGGATCGGCTGGCTCTATTCGCGCCACCTCGGCAGCGACAGGGTCGCGGTTCCGGCCTAGGTCGCGAAAGTCGGGTCGAGGC
>DASUXP010000224.1:0-3751 GCA_036377835.1 Sphingomicrobium sp.
CTGGAGCGCATTTCGGCCACCAGACCCACCGCTGGAACCCCAAGATGAAGCCGTACATTTTCGGCGACCGCAACGGGGTTCACATCATCGACCTGTCGCAGAGCGTCCCGCTGTTCGCGCGCGCGCTCGACTTCGTCAGCCAGACCGTCCAGCGCGGCGGCAAGGTGCTGTTCGTCGGCACCAAGCGCCAGGCGCAGGATGCGATTGCCGATTCCGCACAGGCGTCGAACCAGCATTTCGTCAATCATCGCTGGCTCGGCGGCATGCTGACCAACTGGAAGACGATCTCCAACTCGATCAAGCGGCTCAAGAGCCTCGAGGAGCAGCTGTCGGGCGACACCGCCGGCCTCACCAAGAAGGAGGTGCTCCAGCTTACCCGCGAGCGCGACA
This sequence comes from Sphingomicrobium sp., assembly GCA_036377835.1. Classification (GTDB taxonomy): domain Bacteria; phylum Pseudomonadota; class Alphaproteobacteria; order Sphingomonadales; family Sphingomonadaceae; genus Sphingomicrobium. Next base: position 391 of record DASUXP010000224.1, read on the forward strand.
AGCTGGAGAAGAGCCTCGGCGGGATCCGCGACATGGGCGGGCTTCCCGACGTGATGTTCGTGGTCGACACCAACAAGGAAGAGCTGGCGATCAAGGAAGCCAATGTGCTCGGCATCCCGGTCGTCGCGGTCCTCGATTCGAACAGCGACCCGAGCGGGATCGCGTTCCCGGTCCCGGGCAACGACGACGCCAGCCGCGCCATCCGCCTCTATTGCGATGCCGTCGCGCAGGCGGTCGGCGAGGGCCGCACCGGCGAAGCCCAGGCCAAGGGCGAGGACATCGGCGAAATGGCCGAACCGCCGGCCGAAGCCGCGCTGGAAGCTTGAAATCGTCCCCTCCCGCTTGCGGGAGGGGTTAGGGGAGGGCCTGTTCAACCGGGCTCTCCGTCCCAACATTCCCTCCCCCGACCCCTCCCGCAGGCGGGAGGGGAGTTAGAAGGAAGAAGACCATGGCTGAGATCACGGCCGCGACTGTCAAGGAACTGCGCGAGCGCACCGGCGCCGGCATGATGGACTGCAAGAAGGCGCTTGCCGAGACCAACGGCGAGATGGAGGCGGCCGTCGACTGGCTGCGCGCCAAGGGCCTCGCCGCCGCAGCCAAGAAGGCTGGGCGCACGGCCGCCGAAGGGCTCGTCGGAGTCGCCGTCGAAGGCACCCGCGGCGCCGTCGTCGAGGTCAATTCGGAAACCGACTTCGTCGCCAAGAACGAGATCTTCCAGGATTTCGTCCGCAACGTCGCCAAACTGGCCCTGCAGCACGGCACCGATGTCGAGGCGCTCGGCGCTGCCCACTATCCCGAGGGCGGCACGGTCCAGGAGAAGCTGACCGACAATATCGCCAAGATCGGCGAGAACCAGTCGCTGCGCCGCGCGGCGGTGCTGGAGGTGAGCGAGGGCGCCGTCGTGTCGTATGTTCACAACCAGGTGGCTCCCGGGCTCGGCAAGATCGGCGTGCTCGTCGCGCTCGAAGGTGCTGCCCCGGCCGACACCCTGACCGCGCTCGGCAAGCAGATCGCGATGCATGTCGCGGCCGCGCACCCGCTGGCGCTGTCGGCGGACGACCTCGATGCCGAGCTGATCGAGCGCGAGCGTGGCATTGCGCTCGAGAAGGCGAAGGAAAGCGGCAAGCCGCAGGCGATCGTCGAGAAGATGGTCGAGGGCGGCCTCGCCAAGTTCCGCAAGGACAATGCACTGCTCTCGCAGCTGTTCGTGATCGACAACAAGACCCCCGTTGCCGAGGTCGTCGCCTCGGCTGCCAAGGAGGCTGGCACGGGCATCGAGCTCAAGGGCTTCGTCCGCTTTCAGCTCGGCGAAGGCATCGAGAAGAAGGTCGACGACTTCGCCGCCGAAGTCGCCGCTGCCGCCGGCACCTCGAAGGCCGAGCCGGTCGCCTGAACAGCAAGACGGTTGGAAATTGGGGCGGGCGCGCTAAAGCGTGTCCGCCCTTTTTCGCATCCGAAGGACTGGAATGACACGCCCGCGCTTCAACCGCATCCTGCTGAAGCTCTCGGGCGAGGCGTTGATGGGCCAAGGGCAATTCGGAATCGATCCGGACGCAGTTGCCGGGCTCGCCGGAGAGATCGCCGCGGCCAAGGGGCAGGGGCACGAGCTCTGCCTGGTCGTCGGGGGCGGCAACATCTTCCGCGGGATGGCGGCCGCGGCGAAGGGCTTCGACCGCGCGACCGCCGATTACATGGGCATGCTGGCCACTGTGATGAACGCGCTGGCGCTGCAGATGGCGCTTGAGAAAATCGGCGTGGACACCCGCGTCCTCTCGGCGATCCCGATGGCGAGCGTGTCCGAGCCCTACATCCGCCGCCGCGCGCTTCGTCACCTCGACAAGGGCCGCATCGTCCTGTTCGCCGCGGGCACCGGCAACCCTTATTTCACCACGGACACGGCCGCCGCTCTGCGCGCTGCGGAGATGGGGTGCGATGCGCTGTTCAAGGGCACCAGCGTCGACGGCGTCTACACCGCCGACCCCAAGAAGGTGACCAGCGCCGAGCGCTACGACAGCGTCAGCTTCAACCGCGTGCTGAGCGACGACCTCAAGGTCATGGACGCCGCCGCGGTCGCGCTGTGCCGCGACAATGACATTCCGATCGTCGTGTTCAACATCCGCCAGCCCGGCAACCTCGCCGAGGTGATCGAAGGGCGCGGGACGGCGACGATCGTCCAGACCGGGGAGTAAGCAATGACCACGAGCATCAGCACGTCCGACCTCAACCGACGCATGCACGGAGCGCTCGAAGCGCTTCGGCACGATCTCGGCGGGCTGCGCACCGGCCGCGCCTCGACCGCCCTGCTCGACCCCGTGCATGTCGAGGTCTACGGGTCCAGCATGCCGCTGAACCAGGTGGCTACCGTCTCCACGCCGGAACCGCGCATGCTGTCGGTGCAGGTGTGGGACCGCTCCAACGTGCAACCGGTGGAGAAGGCGATCCGCAATGCGGGCCTCGGCATCAACCCGATCGTCGATGGGCAGGTGATCCGTCTGCCGATCCCCGAGCTCACCGAGGAGCGGCGCAAGGAGCTCGCCAAGCTCGTCGGCCAATATGCCGAAAAGGCCAAGGTCGCGGTGCGCAACGTCCGGCGCGACGGAATGGACCATTTGAAGCAGGACGAGAAGAAGCACGAGATCAGCGAGGACGAGCGCAAGCGGCTCGAAACCGAGGTGCAGAAGCTCACCGACGACACGATCAAGGACATCGACGAGCTCGCGCAGACCAAGGAAAAGGAAATCCTCGGCAAGTGACCGTCGCCCCTGCGCCCGAGGGCGCGAAGGGACTTGGGCGCAGCAGCACGGTCCCGCGCCACATCGCCATCATCATGGACGGCAACGGCCGCTGGGCCGAACGGCGGGGCCTGCCGCGCGTCGCCGGACACCGCGCCGGCGCGGAGGCCGTCCGCCGGACCTTGCAGGCCGCCGCCGACCATGGCGTCGAGGTGCTGACGCTCTACGCGTTCTCGTCGGAGAACTGGCGGCGCAGCAGCGAGGAGATTTCCGACCTCACCGCGCTGATGCGCTTCTACCTCGAGCGCGAGCTCAACACGCTGGTGAAGGAGGGCGTCCGGCTTAGGCTCATCGGCGATTATTCGGCCTTCGGCCCGGAGCTGGTGGAGCGGCTCGAGCGTGCGGTCGAGCGTACCGCGGGCAATAGCCGCCTGACCCTCGTCGTCGCGCTCAACTACGGATCGCGGGCCGAGATCGTCCGAGCCGCGCGCAACCTCGCCCAAGAAGCCGTCTCCGGCGGGCTCGCTCCCGACGCCATTGACGAGGAGACGATCTCGGCCGAGCTCGACACCCACGAATTGCCCGAGCTCGACCTTCTCATCCGCACCTCGGGCGAGGTCCGGCTGTCC
>DASUXP010000225.1:0-10016 GCA_036377835.1 Sphingomicrobium sp.
ATCGGCCTGTTCTCGGTCACCGCGACGGTGAAGCCCGGAGTCGACCCGGCGCTGGTGTCGCGGCGGCTCGACCAGATCATGGCCGATTATATCGCCAAGGGCCCGACCCAGGACGAGGTCCAGCGCGCGGTGATGCAGGTCGTCTCGGGGCAGATCCGCGGGCTCGAGTCCGTCGGCGGCTTCGGGGGCAAGGCAGTGACCCTGGCCGAGGGGCAGACCTATGCCCACGACAGCGACTTCTACAAGAAGACGCTGGCGCAATATGCGGCGATCACCCCGGCGAGCGTGCGCTCGGCGATGCAGCAGTGGATCACCCGGCCGGCGCTGACCATCGTGCTGTCCCCGGGCGAGCGCGAGCAGACCTATGCCGAATCGAAGGTCGCCGCGGCGCCGCGCACGGCGGCGGCGGACTCGGTCCCGCCGGCCAAGCCCAACCGCGAGATCCCGCCGGTCGGCCAGCTCTCGGCGCTCGACTTCCCGGACATCGTCCACACCCGGCTGACGAACGGAATCCCCGTCGAATATGTGCGCCGCGACGCGGTGCCGACGACCCAGCTGGCGCTGGTGTTCGACGCCGGCGAAGCCGCCGACGGGCCCAACGCCCGCGGACTTTCCGCCTTCACCATGAACCTGATGGACGAAGGCACGGCGAAGATGAGCTCGCAGCAGCTCGCCGAAGCCGAGGAGCGGCTCGGCGCCGACGTCACCACGAGCAACTCGGCCGACCGCTCGTTCGCGGTGCTCTCGGCGCTGTCGCCGAACCTGGCGCCGTCGCTCGACATCCTCGCCGACGTGGTCCGCAACCCCGCGTTCGAGCCGTCCGAGATCGACCGCATCCGCGCCCAGACGCTGACCGGGATCAAGCAGTTCCAGCGCGACCCGACGCGGGTCGGGATGCGGCTTCTGCCGACCGTGCTCTACGGCCCGGCGCATCCCTATGGCGGCCCGGCGGGCGGCGACCCCAAGGCGATCGGCGCCTTCCAGCGCGCCGACCTCGCCGCCTTCCAGCAGCGCTGGATCCGGCCCGACAACGTCAAGATCTTCGTCGTCTCCAGCCTTCCGGTGGAGCAGGTGAAGAGCCTGCTCGACGAGCGGTTCGGCACCTGGCAGGCGCCCGCGGCGCCCAAGGGCGTCAAGGCGTTCACCGCCCCGCCGGCGCGGCCCGCGACGCAGAAGATCCTGCTGGTCAACCGCACCGGCGCGCCGCAGTCGAGCATCCTCGGCTTCCAGCTGCTCCCGGTCGACCCGCGCGGCGACGTCGTCCCGCTGTCGGCTGCCAACGACGTGCTCGCCGGCAACTTCCTGTCGCGGATCAACATGGACCTGCGCGAGAGCAAGGGCTGGTCGTACGGCGTCAGCGGGCGGCCGCAGCTGCTCGAAAAGGCGGTGCCCTACGTCATCTCCGCCCCGGTCCAGGCCGACCGCACGGGCGACGCTTTGGCCGAGCTGAACGCGCAGGTCGGCGACTTCCTGTCGACTAAGGGCGTGACGCAAGAGGAGCTGACGCGGACCATCGCCAAGAACATCAACGAGCTTCCGGGCCGGTTCGAAACCTCGGACACGGTGCTGAACGCGATGATGGCGATGGACCTGTTCGACCGGCCGGACGATTATTACGAGAAGCTGGCGCCGGAATATCGCGCGCAGACCGCGGCGAGCCTCGATGCGGCGGCGCGCAAGGTGATCGACCCCAAGGCGTTCACCTGGATCGTCGTCGGCGACGCGGCCAAGGTCCGCCCGCAGCTGGAGAAGCTCGGTATCCCGATCGAGGTGGTGGAAGCGCCCTAAGGCCTAGCGGCGGAGCCGCTGGCGCAGCTCGGCGACTTCCCACTCGTCGTTGCGGCTGAACGGGAGGAGCGCGTTCATCGCGGTGAACGCGCTTCGCCCGAGCGCCTTGCGCAGGCCCTGAAGCTCGTGCAGCGCGGCGCGGATCTGCTCGGCGTCGAACGCGGCGTCGCCTTCGGCTTCCTCGATCATCGTCTCCTCGGCTTCGGAGACGAGATAGGCCATGAGCTCCCAGTATCGGCGGATACGCTTCTCGCCCTCGGGGCCGAGACGCTGCGCGAGGGCGGCGATCCTCGACGCCGACGGCACCTCGGGCCAGCCACCGGCCCGGAGCGCTTCGAGCTGGGCCTTGTGCGCGGCGCGGTCCGCCGAGAGCCAGCGCTGCGCTTCGCCGGTGCCGAAATGGAAGATGCCCATCAACGCCAGCGGAGCGAACAGGATCGCGCCGAGCATGGCCAGCATCGGCCGGTCGGGGAACTGGTTGAAGACGGTGTGGAGCGCGACCGCGATGAGGTAGCCGGGAATGAACCACCACGGGCGGAAGTCGAACTCGCCCGCCGCCTTGCGATTCTCGCGTTCCGCCAGCTCATGGGCGATGGCGGCGAAGAGGGCGAGCGTGGTGCCGTGCATCACCGCCGTCCCCAGCCCGCGCACCAGCCACGTGCCGGCGCCGTAATCGGGGTAGATGGTCAAATAGATGATGTTCTCGACCACTGAGAAACCGGCGCCGATGGCAAAGCCGGAGATGACCGCGTCGAGCTTGTAGCCGATGCGGTTGAGCCCGAAGAGCATGATGATCGTCGCCGCCTTGAACGCCTCCTCGACCCACGGCGCGACGAAGCGGCTGTAGTTGGAAAAGCCGATGGGCAAGACATCGATCAGGCGGCCGCTGATCGGATAGACGGCGATCGCCGCGATCCCGCCGAGCACCAGCAGCAGCAGGATTTCCCCGAGGCTCATCAGCTTGAACGCGTCGAGCCACACGAACATCGCGAGGAGAACGAGGACGGGGACGAGGGCGAGGCCCCAATGCGCGGCTTCGGCGAACATGGCCTCTTGTCTTACATGATTTTGAGCGAGGCGAGCCACTCGGTCTTGCGGTAGTGGCCGTCGGCGAAGCCCGCCGCGGCACCGACCGAGAAGACCATCGGCAGCCTGAGCGCGATGGTGAAGTTAAGGTCGAGCTGCGCGCCGACATCGGCATAAGTGTGGTTGGTGCGGTCGGGCGCTCGGGTCGCCATGATCCCGGCGAAGGCGGCCGGGCGCAGATAGCTCAAATAGAAGGCCGGCGTCCCGACCTCGGCGAAGCGGATCGGCGGCAAGTTCACCTCGCCGGTCAGCTTGGCGAAGCGCCGCGCGGCGATCTCGTCGATCTCGAAGCCGGGGAAGCTCTCCATCTCGCGGTAGCGCTTCTCCGGCCGGTCATCGACGTAATTGTTGCGGAACGACCCGAAGTAGAAGGCGCCGAGGGGATGAAGATGCTCGCCCCAGCCGGCGCCGGCCGACGCGTACACCCAGGCCGAGCTGTTGGGCCACGGCAGCGGGACTCCGTAATCGACCCCGCCGAAGATCTTCGGGAAGGCCGCGCGGTCGCCGGGCGCGTAATCGAGGTCGGCGAGCGCGCGCCAGGCGATGCCCTTCTCGTGATCGACGCTGCCGAGCGCGCGGCGCGTGTTGGTGTAGCGCAGCCCCGTCTCGAACGAGACGATGGTCTTGGGGCTGGCGATGTTCTGCGCTGTCGGCAGGGTCTCGAGGCCAGTGAAGATCGCCGCCGAGCCGAACAGGTCGAGCTGGCGCGGCGGGTCGTAGATCCGGGTCTTGTCATATTTGATGATCAGCGCGTCGCCGCGGCGGCTGCGCTCGACCGGCCCGAACAGGTCGTAGAAGTCGGCGGCGTTGTGCCGGTACTGGACGTCCCAGTCGAGGGACTTCAGCTGCACCTTGGCGTGGAAACGGTCGCGCATCCGCATGTGATCGAACGGCGAGATGCTGAAGCTCGCGTTGATCTGGTTGAACTGCAGCGGGTCCTCGAAATGGAAGAAATAGCCCGGCGAGATGGCGCCTTTGTACCCTTCGACGGTCGGGTACATCCCGGCGAGCTTGAGCCGCCGCGAGGCGACATATTTGCCGCGCGCGACGATCAGCGGGTCGAGGTCGATCTTCGAGGGTGAGCCGACGCCCCAGCTCTTGAGCTCGGGGCGCTGGTTGACGACCCGCGTGCCGAGGAACTCGACCGTGCCGAGGTCTTCGCGCACCTCCGGCTGGAAGCGCACCGGCTGCAGGCCCTTGCCGCTATATTCGTAGGCAATGAGCGACCCGTCGGGCTGCGGGATCGGGCGGAAGAAGCCGGTCGAGGCGTTGCTGACCGCGTCATATTTCTGGGTGCCGATATCGAAGCGGAAGACGTTGGAGACCCCGGTGTAATAGGCCGTGCCGTACATCGTCTTGCCGTCGGGCGCGAAGACGAAGCCTTCGGGAGTCGACGGCGGCAAATCGAGCCGCGCCACCTGCACCGGGTCGCTGTCGAGGTTCATCTCGTCGAGCTTCCACACCCGAACGCTCTGGGTGCCGTTGATCTCGCCGAACGAGGCGGAGAGGAGCTTCCCGTCCGCCGAAATGTCGAGGTCGAACGGGATCTCGCCATATTTGAAGGTGTGGACCTGGTTGAAGCCTTCGTAGGGCGGGGGAATGCGGACGATGGTGGCGAAGCCGTTCTGGTGGCGGATGCCCCAGATCGACTTGTCGGCGGGATTGACCACCATGTCGCCGATCCGCGCGTCGCGCAGCAGCATGCGCTTGCGCCCCGTATCGACGTTGACCGCGATGAGGTCGCGGAAGGCGTAATTGTCCTCGGTGTAATAAGCCGTCCGGGCGGTGGGATCGAAGGCGACGCTGGTCACCTTGTAGAGCATCATCCCCTTGATCTCTTGCAGCCTGGTGAGCTTGCCCGTGGCAAGGTCCATGCGGCCGATGAAGCCGATCACTCCGGGGTAGCGGAAGGCGGCGATCAGGCTGTTGGTCTGCGGGTCGATATAGCCGCGCGACATCGAGCCGAGCCCGCGCGGGCTGAGCGGAGTCGTCTGGGTCAGCGGATATTGCGCCAGCCGCGCGAGGTTGCCTTTCTGGAACTGGTGCTCGAACGCGATCCAGTCGTCCCAGACATCGTCGAGCCGCTTGCCGAACACGTGCCTGAACTGGGCGGCGTAGAAGGCCTTGCTGTCCTCGCCGCGGCGCAGCCAGTCGAGCGTCTTTTCGACACCGTAGGTGAGCGCGAGATAGGAGAAGAAGCGGGTGCCGTAGAGGTAATCGTTGACCCCGACCTGGAAGTCGACCGACGTGCCCTCGGATTCGAGGCCGAGCGGCGAATAGAAAGTGTCGTCGTCGCGCACCTTGGCGCGGAACACCATGTCGTCATAGGCGCCCTGCGCGCGCCCCAGCCCGCCCGCCATCCACGTCTCGAAGAATACCGCGCTGCCCTCGAGGTACCAGCGCGGCGTGTTCACCCGCGGGGTGACGAGAAAGTTGTAGATGATCGATTCGGGATGCTCCTGGATCGGCGCCGGCTTGCCGTGGAAGGTCCGCCGCCAGAAAGCGTCGCGGCTGTTCCACACGTCCATCGTCGCGACGTGGGCCAGCTCGTGGTTGTTCATGGTGAAGAAGCGCTCGCCCGGCGTGAACGTCTCCATCGAGACCGACAAGGGCGCGACGTCGAACAGCACCGCATTGTTCGGCGAGGCGCGCGCGCCGGCATTGCCGTAGTCGCTGAAGTCCTTGAGCAGGACCGTCGTCCGCTCCCACGGAGTCCAGCGGAACTTCCGCTCGTGGAAGCGGATCGCATTTTCGAACGCGCGCGCGATGTAGGGCGTGATGTAGGTCTGGATCGGGTCGAAATAGAGGAGGTCGAGATCCTTGGTCTCGAGCGTGGTGAGGTCGATCCCCGAGGCGTCGGGCGGCACGTGGGCCGGGCCCTCGTCCTTCACCGGCTCCTTCGGCGGAGGCTGGTCGGCCGGCGCGTCGGGCCTGGCGACGGGCTCGACGACCGTGGTCGTCTCAGGCTGGGGCGGCGGGGGCTGCGGCGACTGCTGAGCAACGGCGGCCGAAGCGCTTCCGGCAAGGAGGATCGCGCATACGCCCAACACCGGCCGTTCCGGCCGCCGCTCTCCCCCCATGCACACCCCCGGCCGCCGAGCGGCTCAACTCATCGTCAATCCTGGACCGCCTTGGCGAAATTGCCGTTCTGAAGCGCCGACGAGAAGGCGGCGTTTCCGGCGAGCCTGGCGAACGCCGCATTGCCCTGCAACGCCCGCAACGCCGCCTGGTTGCGCGACAGCGCGGCAAAGGCAGCCTGGTTGTTGACCAGCTTCGAGAAGGCCGCGCTGTTCGCGGTCATCGCCGCGAACGCTGGCATGTTCGACTGCATCGCCGACAGCGCCGAGGCATTGAGCTTGCCCTGCATGGCGAGCGATGCGGCACCGGACGCCGTGTTGAACGACTGCGCGGCCATTGCGGCATTGGCGAGCGCGCTGGACCTTTGCGCCAGCGCGGAGAAGGCGGCCTGGTTCTTGGCCATCGCCTGCATCGCCGCCGCATTCGCGCCGTACGCCGCATTGTTGCCGGTCAACTGGCGGAACGCCGCCTGATTGGAGGCAAGGGCCGAGAAGGCCGCCGAGTTGTTCTGCAGCGCATGCATCGCGGCAGCGTCGTTGGCGAGCTTGGCGAATGCCGCCGTATTGCCCTGCATGGCCGGATCGCTTCCGGCCCGCGCCGCGGCTGCGAAGGCCGAAGCGTTGTTCGCATATTTGGCGAACGCGGGAGCGTTGGCTGCCATCGCCGCGAACGCCGCCTGGTGGTTGCTGAGGGCGGCGAAAGCCGGCGCGTTGCCGGCGAGCGCCGACATCAGCCGCTGATCCGACGACAGGCTCGAAAGCGCCGCCGAGTTACGCGAGAAAGCGGCGACCGCCGCCGCATCCATCGCCTTGGCGCCGAGCGCCGACGACATGCTGTTCGCCGCCTGCATCGCCGCCGACAGCGCGACCGAATTGCCGGACAGCGCCGAGAAAGCGGCCTGGTTGTCGGCAATGGCCCGCAACGCCGCCGCGTTCTGGCCGAAGTTGGCCGCGGCACCGCCGAAGCGCGACTGCAGCGCCGACTGGTTCGCGGCCAGGGCCGAGAATGCCGACGAGTTGTTCTGCAGCGCGTGCATCGCCGCGGAATCGTTTGCCAGCTTGGCGAAGGCGGCCTGGTTGGCCGACATCGCCGGGTCGGAGCCCGCGCGCGCCGCCGCCGCGAAGGCCGAGACGTTGTTCGCATATTTGGCGAAGGCCGGTGCATTGGCGATCATCGCCGCGAATGCGGCCTGGTGGTTGGTCAGCGCCGCGAAGGCCGGGGCATTGCCGGTCAGCGCCGCAAACATCTTCTGGTCGGATGCGAGGCTGTTGAATGCCTTCTGGTTGGCGGTGATCGCGCTGAGCGCCGCCGCTTGCGAATCGGCCGCCCTGCCGACCGCCGACACGGCCGCCGCCGATTGCACCATGGCGCTGAACGCCGCCCGGTCCTTGACCAGCGCCGCGAACGCGCTCGGATTGGCGGCGACGGCCTGCATCACGTCGCGATTGGACGCGAGCGCGGCAAAGCCGGGATCACCGGCCAGCGCACGGAAGTTCGGGTCCTTGACCATGACCTGGAAGGCGTCGGTCTGCATCAGCTCGGCAACCGAGGTATCGCCGAGGGTCACATCGCCTTCAGCGACCTGGCTGGCGACGTAGCGCTCCGCCGGAGCGACGGTACCCGCGGTGGGCCCGAGCGGCGGATAGACTCGGCCGAGACCATAAGCGGCGACTCCGAAAACGAGCACGCCGGCGGTGGTCAGAATCATCTTGCGATTGGTGGAGACAGCGGACGCCATCGATAACCCCCTGCTAGTTAAGCAACCGGGGGTTTGAGCGTGGGTTAACAAAGAGTCAATAATCCGACACTTGTCGAAAGCTAATCCACCTCCCGGCGTTTTGCTGAAATTTCAAATAGATGGGAGTCGGCCGATTCGGCTGACATGCCCCATTTTCCGGCCAGGCCGTGCCTCGTCCTTGCCGTAGATATGCACGTGCGCGCCGGCTTCCGCGATCAGTTCGGGCCAGCGGTTCACCTCTTCGCCGATGAGGTTCTCCATCGAGGCTGCACCGGTCGTGAGGCCGGTCGCGCCGGCGGGCAGGCCGCAGATGGCGCGGACATGTTGTTCGAACTGCGAGGTGACGGCGCCCTCGATGGTCCAGTGGCCGCTGTTGTGGACGCGCGGCGCAATCTCGTTGACGACCGGGCCTTCGGCGCTGGCGAAAAACTCGACGGTGAGCACCCCGACATGGCCGAGCGCGTCCGCAATACGCACTGCTGCAGCGCGTGCCTCCTCGACCTGCGCTGCGACAGCGGATGAGGGCGGCACTGTGGAAGTTCTGAGGATGCCCTCTCGATGGGCGTTCTCGGGACTGTCCCAGATGACGCTCGACCCGTCGGCCCAGCGCGCGAGGATGACGGAGAATTCGGCGTCGAAGTCGACCGCCGCCTCGGCGATCGCCGGCTCCTCGCCGATCGCGGCCCACCTCGCCGCGGCCTCGTCGACTGAGCGGGCCCAGGCCTGCCCCTTGCCGTCATAGCCGTAGCGCCGGGTCTTCAGCACCAGCGGCACGCCGATCTCGGCGATGGCCGATTCGACGTCGGCCAGCTCGGCGACGGTGCGCCAGCCGGCGACGCGCGCTCCGCAATTCTCGACGAACCGTTTCTCGAGAGCGCGGTCCTGCGCGATCTCGAGCGAGCGCACCGACGGGCGCAGTTTGGCGCCGAGCAGCTTCAGCGGCTCGACCGGCACATTCTCGAATTCGTAGGTGGCGACGTCGATCTCGCCGGCGAAGCGCCGCAGCGCCTCGGCGTCGTCATAGTCCGCGCGGGTGAAGGCGGCGGCGACGTCGGCCGCGCAGGGGCGCTCGTGGGGGTCGAAGATGTGGCACCTGTACCCGAGCCGGGCTGCGGCGACCGACAACATCCGGCCCAATTGGCCGCCGCCGACGATCCCGATGGTGGAGCCCGGCGGGATCGTCATTCGGGGGCTTCGGCAACGGATCCGGTTTGCTTCTCCCGCCATTCCTCGAGGCGGGCGGCGAGCGCGGCGTCGCTCGTGGCGAGGATGGCGGCAGCGAGCAGCGCCGCGTTCACCGCCCCGGCCTTGCCGATGGCGAGCGTCCCGACCGGCACCCCGGCGGGCATCTGCACGATCGAGAGGAGGCTATCCATGCCCTTCAGCGACTGCGTCTCGACCGGCACGCCGAGGACCGGAAGCGAGGTCATCGACGCGGTCATGCCCGGCAAATGGGCGGCCCCCCCGGCGCCGGCAATGACCACCTTGAGCCCGCGCTCGCGCGCGGAATGCGCATAATCGTAGAGCCGCTTCGGCGTGCGGTGGGCGGACACGACCTTGGTCTCGTGCGCGACGCCGAGCCCGTCGAGAGTCTCGGCGGCGTGGCGCATCGTCTCCCAGTCGGAGCTCGATCCCATGATGATGCCGACCAGCGGCCCATCGTCAACCATTCGGCATTGTCCCGGCTTGAAGCAATATCGCGAAGGCCGGTCGTTTAGGGAGCAGAAGTGTGGCAGGCAAATGGCCAAAGCCACGACGCGGCGATGTGCCGCATTTTCAGGGACTTGGAATCGCGCTATGCCGCAGCCGAACGGGGGCCGATCGGGGACATGACGGAGCAAGTGACCGACGTTTCGGACACGGAACGCCTGCTCGCGGAAATCGGCCGGCTGCGGGCGCAGGTGGCGCAGCTCGAGCAGCGCGTCGGCGAGCTCGACCATCTGGCGCACCAGGACAGCCTCATCAACCTGCCCAACCGCCGCGGCTTCATGCGCGAGCTCGAGCGGCTGGTCGACCGAGCGAAGCGCTACGGCGAGGGCGCGGCGATGCTGTTCGTCGACCTCGACGGCCTCAAGATGATCAACGACAGCTTCGGGCACAAGGCGGGGGACGAGGCGCTGATCCAGGTCGCGGAATTGCTGGTCGGCGGAGTCCGGCGGAGCGACGTCGTGGCGCGGATCGGCGGCGACGAGTTCGCGGTGCTGCTCGGCCACGCGACCGAGGACAGCGCGCACGAGACCGCCGCGCGGCTGGTGCAGCTGATCGCCGGCTGCGAGTTCACCCATGAGGGCGACGTGCTTCCGCTCAGCGTCGCCATCGGTGTCGG
>DASUXP010000226.1:0-11681 GCA_036377835.1 Sphingomicrobium sp.
TTCGCTGTCCAAGCGCCTCGGGATCGAGGAAGGCACGCAGCTGCCGCGCACGATCATCGAATATTATTACAAGGACGACGCGCTCGGCGACCCGATGATCGCCGACGAGCATATCGCCTGCTTCGGCTGGGCCAGCCAGGAAGAGATGAACGACATCGCCGACATGGCGATTCGGGTGAACGACTTCCTCTCCGGCATGTTCGCGGCGATCGGCATCCGCCTCATAGACTTCAAGCTCGAGTTCGGGCGCGTGTGGGACGGCGATTACGCCCGGGTGATTCTCGCCGATGAGATCAGCCCCGACGGCTGCCGCCTGTGGGACATGACCTCGGGCGAGAAGCTCGACAAGGACCGCTTCCGCCAGGACCTCGGCAAGGTCGAGGAAGCCTATCAGGAAGTCGCCCGCCGCCTCGGGCTGCTCCAGCCGGACGAGGAAGTCGCCGTCCTCGACTTCGACGAGCACCGCAAAAAGCGGGGCAAATAGGCTTCGTTCCGACCCACCGGGGGTTGGAAATGGGTGCTGTCCGCGTGCAACTGCAACCAGCCGTGGCGCTTCGCGTTCGTCATCGTGAGAGGACGTGCGATGCAGCTCGAGCATGACGGTTTGGTGGTCGTTGTCGACGGCGAGAAGATGCTGCTCTTGCGCAATCGGGGCGACGCCCAGTTTCCACACCTGGAGGTCGTCGAGCAGGACGAGCAGCAAAGCCGGGCCAACCGCGACCTTCGGCGCGACAGTCCCGGCCGCTCGTTTGCCAGCGTCGGTCCCGGGAGGAGCGCCTACGACGAAGCTGATTCTCGCCAGGTTGGAGAGGATCGTTTCGCTGACGAGACCGCCGAGACCCTGAACCGTATGGCGCTTGAGGACCGCTTTCGGTCCTTGGTGGTGGTCGCGCCGCCGCGGACCCTGGGGCAGCTCAGGCGGTCCTATCACGATGAGCTCGTAAAGCGCCTGGTTGGCGAGGTTCCGAAGAACCTTACCAATGCCGCGCTGCACGAAATCGAGCGTCTCGTGCTGGAAAGCTGAGCCGCGCCGCCGTGCCCCTTCGACAGCCTGGAAATCTCGGCCTAGGAGGAACTGTTATTATAGGTTTTCGTTATAATTCAGTTGGTTATGTAGCACTAAACCGATTTGGCTAACGCCTGATTCTCACTTCAAAGGAGTATTGATTGACCGAACACGAATTGCCTTCTGACTCTCACGATTTCCTGCCTGAGCGCCAGGACGACCTGCTCGACGAAGCTTTGGAAGAAACCTTTCCGGCCAGCGACCCAATCAGTCCGATGTGCCCGCTTTCCTTCGCCTAATCATCGCTCCCGCTTCGACTTGCCTTCGCTCAAGCCACTCCGCGTCCGCTACGGGTGCAGTGAGCACGAAGCTCGCGCCCGGGTCGGCATTGCGGACGTCGAGCCGCGCGCCGAGTTGTAGCGCCAGCGCGCTGATGACTTTCATTCCCAGGCTGTCGTGCGAAGCGGAGAGATCGAAGCCGTGGGGAAGCCCGCGCCCGAAATCACGAACCTCGAGCCGAATCTCGCCGGGTCCGCTACGGCCGAGGTGGACGCGGACCTCGCCGGTGTTCGCGCTGCCATAACCGTGCTTGAACGCGTTGGTGACGAGCTCGTTGAGGATCAGCGCGATCGGCATCGCTTTGCCCACCGGCGCGTCGATCGCTTCCGCCTCGACCGTCAGCCGGTGAAGCGGCCAGGTGTGCTGCAGGCCCTCGCAGAGCTCGCGGGCGAGCAGCCCGAGATCGAGCGTCTTTGCCGACGCGTGCCGCCAGAAGAGGTCGTGCAGTTGCGCAACCGTGCTCACTCGGAGCGAAGCTTCGCCGACCGCCGTTCGAGCTTCGCCTTCGAGATCGCGCGCCTGCATGCTGAGCAGGCTGGCGACCAGCGCCAGGTTGTTCTTGACCCGGTGATTGACTTCGCGGGCAAGCAGCTTCTGGAGCCGTTCGGCTTCGATACGATCGTGGATGTCGGTGTTTGTTCCGAACCAGCGAGCTAGCTTCCCCCGGGAGTCGCGAAACGGCGCCGCGCGCGCCAGAAACCAGTGATATTCGCCGTCATGCCTGCGCAGCGGGTACGTGTCCTCCCACTCCGTCCCGGCTTCCCAGGCGTCCCGAAATCCCTTCAGCGCGCGCTCGGCGTGATCCGGATGGACCGCTTCGACCCATCCCCATCCTTCCATCGTATCGGGATTTGAGCCTGTATACTCGTACCATCGGCGATTGTACCAGATGGTGCCGCCGCGGTTGTCGGTGAACCAGACAAGCTGAGGCACGAAATCGGCCATCGCCCGGAACTGAAGGTCCGCGTCTTCGTCCGTCATGCTCCGGAAACGGCTAGCAGAGGAATCCGTTCAAGTCGCGACGCGACCACTGTCCTACAGCCGCCCGCTTGTGCTTAAGCGCTGCCGATGATCCGCAGCAGACGCCTTGCCAGCCGCGCATGCCTCCTCCCCCGCGTACGGGCGGGTACGCGCGCAAGCGAGTCACTGCGAACATTGTGAACATTCGGGATTCATGAGCCTCCCCCGCGCCCGTGTCGTCACCTTGAATGCAGCGCTCGGCCCGCTCGATTACCGCGTGCCCGCTGACATGCATGTCGAGCCTGGGTCCATCGTCGTCGCGCCTCTTGGACCGCGGCAATTGATCGGCGTGGTCTGGGAGCCGGAGCGGCTGAAGACTGAGGAGGTCGGCGACAACCGGCTCCGCCCGCTCATCTCGATCATGGACGTGCCGCCGGTGCCCGCGCCGGTGCGACGGCTCGTTGAATGGACCAGCGATTATTATTTGGCGCCCGCCGCGTCGGTCCTCCGGATGGTTCTGCCATCGTCGGCCGCGCTGGAGGGCCCGCGCCAGCTCACCGAATATGCGCCCACCGGCCGCGCTCCGGATCGCCTCACCCCGCAACGTGAGAAGGCGCTCGCCGCCATCGAGGGAAGGCAGGGCACGATCCGCGAGCTTGCCGCCCGCGCCGACGTAAGCGATGCGGTGATGCGCGGACTAGTCAACGCGGGTGCGCTGGAACCGGTGCAGGTCACCGCTGACAAGCCGCTCGCCTGCCCCGACCCGCACCATGCCCCGCCGGATCTCAATGAGGAACAGCAGGGAGCGGCCAAATCACTGGCGGGCGCGATCGGAAAAGGTTTCGACCCGGTGCTCCTCGACGGAGTTACAGGCTCCGGCAAGACCGAGGTCTATTTCGAGGCCATCGCCGAATGCCTGCGGCAGGACAAGCAGGCGCTCGTCCTCCTTCCAGAGATCGCGCTCACCGAGCCTTTCCTGAAGCGCTTCGAGGCGCGCTTCGGCTGCGATCCCGTCGCCTGGCATTCCGATCTCCGTTCCTCGCAGCGGCGGAGGGCGTGGCGAGGGATCGCGTCCGGCGAAGCGAAGGTCACGGTCGGCGCCCGCTCGGCACTGTTCCTGCCCTATCCCAATCTCGGCCTCATCGTCGTTGACGAAGCGCACGAGCCCTCGTTCAAGCAGGAGGACGGCGTACAGTATCACGCCCGCGACACCGCGGTAATGCGCGCGAGGTTCGAGGACATCCCGGTCATCCTTTCGACCGCCACGCCGCCGATCGAGAGCCGCCACATGGTCGAGCTCGGGCGCTACCGCGAGGTGAGCCTGCCGCATCGCTTCGCCGGGGCTACGATGCCGGAGATTCGGGCGCTCGACCTGACGAAGGACCCGCCCCTGCGCGGACGCTGGCTCGCCCCCGCGCTGGTCGAGGAGCTGGAGGCCAACCTCGAGCGTGGCGAGCAATCTTTGCTGTTCCTCAACCGCCGCGGCTTCGCCCCGCTGACCCTGTGCCGCCACTGCGGCCACCGCTTCCAATGCCCGAATTGCACGGCATGGATGGTCGAGCATCGGCTGATGCACCGGCTCGCGTGCCACCATTGCGGGTACGTGATGCCGCCTCCCAAGGCCTGCCCCGAGTGCGGCGAGGAGGACAGCCTGGTCGCCTGCGGACCCGGCGTCGAGCGGATCGCCGACGAGGTCGCCGAGCTGTTCCCGGAAGCACGCACTGCAATCGTCACCTCGGACACCATCTGGTCGCCGCTGAAAGCGGCTGAGTTCGTCGGCGCCATGGAAGCGGGGGCGATCGACATCGTCGTCGGCACCCAGCTCGTGACCAAGGGCTATCATTTCCCTAACCTCACGCTGGTCGGCGTGGTCGACGCCGACCTCGGGCTCAGCGGCGGCGACCTTCGCGCGGCTGAACGCAGTTTCCAGCAGATCCAGCAGGTCGCCGGACGGGCGGGCCGCGGCGACAAGCCCGGCCGCGTGTTCGTGCAGACCCACGACCCCGAAGCGCCGGTGATCGCGGCATTGGTTTCCGGCGATGCGCCCGGCTTCTACGCGGCGGAAACCGAGGCGCGCCGCGAAGCCGCGATGCCGCCGTTCGGGCGCCTCGCCGCGATCGTCGTTTCGGCCGAAGACGGCAATGAAGCCGAAAGCGTCGCACGCCGCATCGGCCAGTCTGCACCCGACGTCGAAGGCATGGCCGTCTTTGGTCCGGCGCCCGCTCCGCTGGCGATGCTCCGCGGCCGCCACCGCCAGCGCCTGCTGGTCCACGCCCGCCGCAGCCTCGATGTGCAGGACGTGATCCGCGACTGGCTCGCCGGGATCGAATGGAGTCCCAAGGTCCGCGTCAGCGTCGACGTCGACCCCTACAGCTTCCTCTAGCCGGCCGCCAACGTCTCCCGCCGCTTGACCCACCAGGGCGGCACCAGCTCGCCGCGCTTGATCGACAGCCGCACCAGCCAGGCCCCCGCCGCACCGGCGACCACGAGGGCAATCACCGATGCCTCCAGCCCGAACCCGCCGCCGGACAGGATCGCCGGGCCCGAAAGCTTCGCCTCGACCAGGCCGTGCTGGTCCATGCCCGAAACCGGCACGTCGAAGATGAAGCCCTGGGTGAAGTTCCACGCGGCATGCAGGCCCATGGGCGCCCACAAGCTGCGCGTCAGCATGTAGCTGCCGCCGAGAAGCACCCCCGCTTCGACCGCGATGGTGAAGGAGGAGAACCAGGTTGCGCCAGGGTTGAAGATGTGCGCGAGACCGAACAGCGCGGACGTGACCAGCAGGGCGACCCAGCTCCCGGCGAACTCCTCGATCCAGCGGAAGAGAATTCCGCGGAACACGAGCTCTTCCATGAAACCGGGGAGAATGGCGACGGTGATGAGGTCCATCAGCAGCTCGCCGGTGCCGCCGTAGCCGACGATATTATACACGTCGAAGGCGGCGGCGATGGCGACGATGAGGCTGAACAGCAGCAGCCCAGCGCCGAGGCCCAGGCCGAGGTCGCGGAGGGCGTTCTTCGACCGCAGGTCATCGCGGGGTTCCTGCCCGAGGTGGGCGATGACCATCTTGTAGGTGACGAGGACGAGGCCGACGTTGATCGCGGCGCGGATCGCCTGCGAGGACAATTCGTCCATCGGCGGGACCATCTGGCCCAGCCACACGCCGGTCTGCAGGGCGAGCGCGAAGAGGGCGATGGCGATCAGCATGGCCACCAGCGGGAAATCCACGATCCGCTGCCAGCGCCGCTTCGGCATCCCCTCACCCGCCATCATTTCGTCCATGCCCGCTCCTTCGGCCGCGATGCTGGCGCGAAGCTGCGCGGTGCACAAGCAGGCGCTGAAAAGCCGTGCGATATCGCGGTCTTGCCTCAGCCGGTCGGCTTGCTAGCCTAGGGCGTGCCGATCGGAGGGGTTACGTGAAGGCATTAGTGAACTTATCTCTGGGCGTCGTGCTGCTGGGCATGGCAAGCGCGGCCAACGCCGAGTGGCGCCGGTTCGAAACCGCGCATTTCATCATTTATTCCGAGAGCAACGAGGAGAAGGCGACCCAGTTCGCCACGCGCCTCGAGAGCATCGATTCGCTGATGCACATGGCGACCAACCTGGCCGACGACGTCGAGCCGGTGAAGGTCCGCATCTACGAGGTCGCCGACGAAGCCGCGGTCCAGGCCGCGATCGACGCACCCGACAGCGGCATCGTCGGCTTCTACACCAGCAACAGCATGGGGCCTTATGCGGTGACGCTGCGGCGGATCGTCGCCGATGTCGGCTATTTCCCGCCGGAGCTGGTGCTGCACCACGAATATGCCCACCACTTCATGCTGCAATATTTCCCGGCCTCCTACCCGCTCTGGTACACGGAAGGCTTCGCCGAGCTGATCGGCGCCAGCAAGGTCGAGTCCAACGGCAAGGTCGATTACGGCTTCCCCGCCAAATATCGCGGCAATTCGATCGTCGCCTCATGGGTGCCGATGCGCGACGTCCTCCTGAAGCCGATCGACAAGCTGCGCGGGTTCGATCCCTATGCGCAGGGCTGGGCGATTACCCACTTCCTGACGTTCAACAAGGAACGGGCACAGCAGCTGCGGCAGTTCCTGGCGGCGCTCAGCTCCGGCCGAACCCCGGAGGAAGCGGCCAAGGCCTTCGGTGACCTCGACCAGCTCGATCGCGAAGCCAGGGCTTATGTCGGTCGCGGAAGCTTCGAGTATCGGCCGGTGAAGCCGCCGGTGGCCGAGCCCGTGATCAAGCGGATCGAGCTGGTGCCCCCGGCCGAGGCGGCGCTGATCCCCGAGACGATCGCCTTCAGCGACACCAGCCTCGATGCCTATCGCAAGGCCGGCGACCGCGAAGACGAGCGCAAGCGCCGCGCCCGGGTGCTCGAGCGGGTTCGCGAAGAGGTCGCGAGGTACCCCAACGACCCGTACGCGCTCTACCTCCTCGCCGAGGTCGAGAATGCCGAAGGCAATGCCGCCGCGTCGGAAGCAGCCACCGACCGGCTTCTCGCCATCCAACCGAACAACGCCCGCGCCTTGTCGCGCAAGTCCGAGTTGCTGTCCGACGCCGCCGCCAAGCTTGCAGGACAGGCGCGCACCGACAAGGCGGCGCAGGCGCGGCACCTCGCGGTCTTGGCCAACAAGGCAGATCCCAATGAGCCGCGCGCGCTGGTCGCATTCTACGAGAGCTTCCGAGCGATCGGCGCGCGGCCGACCAAGGATGCCATCACCGGACTGGAGGCCGCCGTCGCCACGCTCCCGCGCGACATCGGCATCCGCCAGATGCTGGTCGATCAATATTCGTCGGAACGCCGGTGGGCCGACGCCATCCGAACGCTGGGGCCGATCGCAAGCGCGCTCGACAAGTCCCCGCTGAGCGTCGCCATCCGGCAGAAGATGGACTGGCTGAAGGAACAGCTCGCCAAGCAACAGGGCGCTCCCGCGGCCCCCGCCAAGGCGAACTAGAGCGGCAGGCTCTCCTGCTGGGACACATGCTCGGCTTCGAGCAGCTTGCGCTTGCGCTCGATCCCGCCGCCGTAGCCGCCGAGCGAGCCGTCGCTGCGGATCACTCGATGGCACGGGATCAGGACGCAGACATGGTTATCGCCGTTGGCCGTGCCCACCGCGCGAACAGCCTTGGGAGCGCCGATGGCGGCCGCGATTTCGGCATAGCTGCGGGTCTCGCCGGTCGGGATCCTGCGAAGCTCCCGCCAGACCGCCTCCTGAAAGGCCGTTCCGGCGACGTCGATCGGAAGGTCCGGCGCGGCAGCCGGCCGCTCGATCGCGGTCAGGGCGCCTTCGACCAGCTCTTTCAGTCCCCCGTCGTCCTTGACGATCGTCGCCCTGGGGAACAGCCGCTGCAGCGAGGCTTCGCTGTCATCGAAGGTCAGCCGGCAAATGCCTTTGGACGTCGCTGCGATGAGCATCTGCCCGAGGGGACTGTCGAAGGTCGTCCACCGGATCGTCGCGCCGCGACCGCCGTCGCGCCACGCCGATGGGGTCATCCCCAGCCGCTCCTTCGCGTCGGCATAGAATCGGCTCGGCGCCGAATAGCCCGCATCGTAGATCGCGTCGGTCACGCGCCCGTTCTCCTTCAGTGCATCCTGCGCTCGGCGATTGCGCAGGGCGCGCGCATATTCCGCCGGCGACACGCCGAGGTCGCGCTTGAACAGCCGCTGGAAATGATGCGGCGCATAACCGACCGCGCCGGCGAGGTCGGCGAGGCTCGGCGCCTCTTCCGCCTGCTCGATCAGCTTCACCGCCGCCGCCACCGCCTCGCGGTCGCGGCCGATTTCGTCGGGCTTGCAGCGCAGGCACGAGCGGTAACCCGCGGCCCGCGCCGCTTCGCCGGACGCGAAGAATTCGACATGCTCGCGCTTGGGCCGCTTCGCCGGGCAGCTCGGCTTGCAGTAGATGCCGGTGGTCTTCACCGCGCCGATCACGCGCCCGTCCCAGCTGCGGTCGCGGCGCATGAATGCGGCCCAGGCGGTATCCGGGTCGAGGCGCGCCAGATTGTCCACGGTGGCCGATCTAGGCGCCTGAATCTCTCGTGCAAGCGTCGCCATGGTCAGCTCCTCTCGATCTTCGCGGAAAAGCAGCCGCGCGCGGCATTGTGGGCGTGGATGATGACGATCTCGGGATTGTCGAACAGCCGCCGGATGCCGGCGTCTGCTTCGCCCGGCTGGGTGAGGATCGCCTCGGCCATCATCCCGTCCTTGTCGAAGCCGCGCAGCGACAGCACCCGCGGCTCGAACACCGGCGGCACCTCGTCGACATATTCCGCGGCTTGCTCCACGCCTTCGGCGACGAAGATCGCGTGGCTCGCGCGATAGGCGTTGGCCACGTCATGGCTGACGTGATTGAGCAAAAGCACGCTCTCGCCGATGTCGCGGTCGGTGAGGCTCACCCGGCAGGGGTAGCTCGGCCTTTTGGTGACGGTCATCCGGACGGCGCCGCGTTGGGCCAGTTCCTCGTCGGAGAGGCCGAACAGCGGCCGGTACGGCGATGGGTCGAGTCCTGTGATTCGGTAGGTCATGAGCCGGTCCTACGCACCGCCAACATTTCACGCTTCCTGCGCCTTGCGCTCAAACCGGAAGTCAAGGATTCTCAAGGTCATGGCGCTCACCTTCCACCCGGGCGATCTCGACAGCAGCGACGTCAAGGCGCTGCTCGAGCTCCATTTCGGGATGATGCGCTCGATTTCGCCGCCCAATGCCTGCCACGTGCTGCCGGTGGACGGCTTGCGCGACCCCGCGGTGACCTTCTGGTCCGCGCGCGAGCGCGGCGAGTTGGTCGGCGTCGGCGCATTGAAGGAGCTCGCGGCGGATCATGGCGAAGTGAAGTCGATGCGGACGGCGCACCGGGCGCTCGGCCGCGGCGTCGGCCGGGCGGTGCTCCACCACATCGTCGGCGAGGCGCGGACCCGCGGGTATCATCGGCTCAGCCTGGAAACCGGAAGTACCGCGCCCTTCGAGGCGGCTCTCCGGCTTTACGAGAGCGAAGGGTTCGTCCCGTGCGGCCCGTTCAACGGCTATTCCGACACGGCCTTCACGAGATTTTTCACCCGCGAGCTGTAGGCAGCGGCGCACCGCCTTGCATCGCCCGCGACCCCTTGCTAGGGGCGCGCGCATCCCATGGGGGCGTGCGGGGCAACCTGCATCAGCGCCCCGTTTTTTCGCATGGGGCAATTCCAGTTCTGGAGCTTACAAGCGCGTGGAGACATCCGGCGGCATTCGGGCCACCCTGGCGGGGCGTTACGCTTCCGCTCTGTTCGACCTCGCCCGCGACGAGCGGCAGATCGACGCAGTCGGCCGCAGCCTCGAGGCGCTGAACCAGGGCCTCGCCGATTCGAGGGATCTGGTCGAGCTGGTCCAAAGCCCGCTCGTGTCGCGCGAGGAAGCCGGCAAGGCTTTTGCCGCGCTTGCGCCCAAGCTCGGGATCGACCCGCTCACCACCAATTTCCTCGGCGTGCTGGCGAAGAACGGCCGCAAGGGCGAGCTGCGCAAGGTCGTCGGCGCCTTCCGCCGCCTCGCCGCCGAGCATCGCGGCGAGACCACCGCCGAAGTGGTAACCTCCCGCCCGCTGAAGGACGACCAGCTCGCCGCGCTGAAGGTGCAGCTTCGCGCCCGCGCCGGCCGCGACGTTGCAATCGACGCGACGGTCGATCCCAACATTCTCGGCGGAATCGTCGTCAAGCTGGGCAGCCAGCGCATCGACGCTTCCATTCGCACCAAACTCAACCGTCTCGCCACGGCAATGAAGGGCTAAAGGCCCATATGCCAATCGCTCCGATGAAAGGCTAAGCAAGAATCATGGATATCCGCGCCGCTGAAATCTCCCGCGTCATCCGCGACCAGATCGCGAACTTCGACGCCGAAGCCGAGGTCTCGGAAGTCGGCACCGTGCTGTCGGTCGGCGACGGCATCGCGCGCATCTACGGCCTAGACAACGTCCAGGCGGGCGAGATGGTCGAGTTCGACAACGGCACCAAGGGCATGGCCTTGAACCTCGAGGCCGATAATGTCGGCGTGGTCATCTTCGGCTCCGATGCCGAGATCGAGGAAGGCTCGACCGTTCGCCGAACCGGCGCGATCGTCGATGTTCCGATCGGCAAGGGCCTGCTCGGCCGTGTCGTCGATGCGCTCGGCAACCCGATCGATGGCAAGGGCCCGATCGAATACACCGAGCGCCGCCGCGTCGAGGTCAAGGCGCCGGGCATCATCCCCCGCAAGTCGGTGCACGAGCCGGTGCAGACCGGTCTAAAGGCACTGGACGCGCTGGTCCCGATCGGCCGCGGGCAGCGCGAGCTGATCATCGGCGACCGTCAAACCGGGAAGACCGCCGTCGCGCTCGACACCTTCATCAACCAGAAGGACATCAACAAAAGCGGCGACGAGAGCCAGAAGCTCTACTGCATCTACGTCGCCGTCGGCCAGAAGCGCTCGACCGTCGCCCAGATCGTCCGCGCCCTCGAAGAGAATGGCGCGATGGAATATTCCATCGTCGTCGCCGCGACCGCGTCGGAGCCTGCGCCGCTGCAGTTCCTCGCGCCCTACACCGGCTGCGCGATGGGCGAATATTTCCGCGACAACGGCATGCACGCGGTCATCGTTTACGACGACCTTTCGAAGCAGGCCGTCGCCTACCGCCAGATGTCGCTGCTGCTGCGCCGCCCGCCGGGCCGCGAAGCCTATCCCGGCGACGTCTTCTACCTCCACAGCCGCCTGCTCGAGCGCGCGGCTAAGATGAACGAGGACAATGGCGCCGGTTCCCTCACCGCGCTTCCAGTGATCGAGACCCAGGCGGGCGACGTGTCGGCCTATATTCCGACCAACGTCATCTCGATCACCGACGGCCAGATCTTCCTGGAGACCGACCTTTTCTACCAGGGCATCCGTCCGGCGATTAACGTCGGTCTGTCGGTCAGCCGCGTAGGCTCGGCCGCGCAGACCAAGGCGATGAAGAAGGTTGCCGGCTCGATCAAGCTCGAGCTCGCCCAGTATCGCGAGATGGCCGCGTTCGCACAGTTCGGCTCCGACCTCGATGCGTCGACCCAGAAACTGCTCGCCCGCGGCGCTCGGCTCACCGAGCTGTTGAAGCAGCCGCAGTTCAGCCCGATGCCGGTCGAGGAACAGGTCGCCTCGATCTTCGCCGGAACGCAGGGCTTCCTCGACAGCGTCGATGTGAAGGACGTCGTCCGCTACGAGGCCGCGCTGCTGAGCTTCCTCCGCTCGGAGAAGCCAAAGATCCTGAAGGCGATCCGCGATTCCAAGGAGCTCAAGGACGACACCGCAGCGGCGCTCAAGGACGCGCTGACCGAGTTCGGGAAGACGTTTGCATGATGTCCTTCGATACGCCGTTTCGACAGGCTCAACGGCTACTCA
>DASUXP010000227.1:0-3492 GCA_036377835.1 Sphingomicrobium sp.
ACCTGGGCGATGGCATTGACCAGCATCTCGTCGTCGAGGCGGCTGACCGCGTCCCAGTCGACGGCGAGGCCCATCGCCTCGCCGAGCCGCCGCGCCTCGCGCTCGACCTCGGCCCGTTCGGCGAGCGACAACGGCGGCGGCTCGCCGTCGTCGAACGCCTCGATGTCGACCTCGGCGCAGCGATAGGCTGAATCGCTGTCGACCTCGCGCACCAGGCGGAAGCGATCGAGGCCGAGCAGGACGATATTGAAGCGGCCGTCCTCGAGTTCCTCGACCCCGACGATCTCGCCGACGCAGCCGACTGCGTAGAGCGGAGGGTTGAGCTCGTCGTCGAGGCTGAGCGGTTGGATCATTCCGATCTGGCCCCCGCCGTCGATCGCGTCGCCGACCATTTCCCGATAGCGCGGCTCGAAGATGTGCAGCGGCAGCTGCGAGCGCGGGAAGAGGATGGCTCCGGCAAGCGGGAATACCGGCAGCCGGAGCAATCGGCTCATGTGAAGATCAGGGCCGACAGCCGCCGCCGCTGGGCGCTCGACCAGGGGTCTTCGAGCCCCTGCGCCTCCAGCAGCTGGAGGAAGCGCTTGCGCGCGGCGCCCTCGTTCCACTCGCGGTCGTGGCGGACGATCTCGAGCAGCATGTCGGCGGCACCGTCGCGGTCGCCCGCGGCCATCTTCGCCGCCGCCAGCTCGAACCGTGCCTCATGGTCGTCGGGGTCGGCTGCGAGCCGCTGCTCGAGCGCGCTGGTGTCCGCTGCAGGAGCCGCCGAAGCGACTTCCAGGGCCGCTTTCGCCCGCGCGATCTCCGGCTTTTTCGATAGCTCCTGGGGCAGGCTTTCGACGATTTCCCGGGCCTCGTCCTTCTCGCCGGCGGCGATCAGCGCCCGGACGAGCCCGCCGATCGCTTCGGCATTGTCCGGCACCATGTCGCGGATCTGGCGGAAGATGGAGACGGCGCGCGGCCCGTCGCCGTCCGCAAGAACCTGCTCGCCCATGGCGATGAGCGGCTCGATCTCGGCCTGCGGGACGGCGCCCTCCGCCTCGATCTTGAGCTGGGCGAGAAGCTGGTCGAGAGCCTTCTTCAGCTGGCCCTCGCTGCGGTAATTGGTGAGGTCGGCGACCGGCTGGCCCTGGTAGATCGCATAGACGGTCGGGATCGACTGGATGCGGAACTGCGCAGCGATCATCTTGTCGGAATCGACATCGATCTTGACCAGCCGGACGTTCTTGTCGGCATAGTCCGCGGCGACCTTCTCGAGCACCGGGCCCAATTGCTTGCACGGCCCGCACCACTCGGCCCAGAAGTCGAGCACGACGAGCGCGCTCATCGAGGCCTGGATGACCTCGCGCTCGAATCGCTCGACCGATTCGCGCTCGGCTTCAGTCAATCCAAGGGTCGCCACGCTTGCCCAGGCTCCTTCAACGGCGGCAATTGCATGCCCATATGGGCGGGTAAGGCGGCGGTCACAAGCGCGTGCGGCAAAGCCTTGCGGGACCGCCGCGCCCCATGCTAGGCGCCCGCCTCACCTCCGCCGGACAGCGCCTCGCTGCGCTCCGGCGTCAGCTCGAGAGCGGGCGTAGCTCAGGGGTAGAGCACAACCTTGCCAAGGTTGGGGTCGAGGGTTCGAATCCCTTCGCCCGCTCCAGCTCCGGCATGCCGGGGGCATGCCGAAAGCTCGAACGCACGAGCGCAGGGGGCGACGATTTCAAGCGGCTGAGCCGCGTTCCCGGAACCACTTGGTCAGCACGTACTTGGTGCCTTTGCGCACCCTCATGCCCTGGTGCAGCGTCGCCGGGTTGGGCGAGCCGTCGGGTAGGAGGTTGTTCCACGCAAGCAGCTTGCCCGTCTCGGGCTGGACCGTCTTGCCGATCGCCTTGAAGCGCGTTGCCCCGCCGTCTTCGGGCTCGTTCAGATAGATCATCGCCGTCCATGTCCGCTGCCCGCTTTGCGCGGTGTGCTGGTAGAAATCGTAGCCGCCGGGCTCGAAGGTGTCGGTGTGGGGCCTGAACTCCTGCCCTGGCGCGTAGCGCTGGCCCTGCAGCGGCTCGCTCGCCGCGAGCGGCAGGCCGAGGAGCTCACCGATCTTTCGATCCACCTCTCCGACCGCGGGATCGCGCCAGTCGAGGTCGCACGTCTCGCTGGTGCGGAAATTGGCGATGCCGAGGTCGTCGGCGATCTCGGAAGGGCGGCGCCTGGCGTCGATCCGCTCGATCAGCGCCGAGCAGGTGTCGGGATCGAGGAAGCCGCGGACGATGAACAGCTCCAGCTCGCGAGTCGGGACCCGCTGGACTCCGCCGGCCGCCGCCAGCCGCTCGGCCGGCGATTGCGCGTCAGCGCGAAGCGACAGGGCTGAACCTCATCTGGTGCTGGGTGATGACCGCCCGCACCACGTTATTCATCAGCGTCATCCGCGTCGGCAGCGGCACCGAAGTGAGCTTGATCATCACCGCCACCGCATAGCTGTGGCCGTCGGGCGCGGTGAGGATGCCGATGTCGTTGTACCCGGCCTGGTAGGCGCCGAGCACCTGGCCGGTGCCGGTCTTGTGGCTGAGCTTCCATCCCGGCTCGAGCCCGCCCTTGAGGCGGTTGGCACCCGTCTTGGTGTTCCCCATGATGCCGAGGAGCCGCTGGGTCGATGCCGGCGACAGCAATTCGCCGCGCTTGAGCCGCGCCAGCGCATCGACGATCGCGCTCGGCGCCGCGCCGTCATAGGGATCGGCGACATAGCGGTCGAACGCCGCCTTGCGCAGCTTCATCGGGATCGCGTTGCGCGCTTCGTAGAAGGCGTTGCCGATCGAATAGCTGGGGCTCCAGATGAGGCCCGCGATCTTGCTCTGCAGCGCGCGCTCGCCGTTGTAGAAGCGGATCCGCCCGAGGTCCTTGGCCGCGATCATCGCCCGCACCGCCTCGGCGCCGCCGACCGAGCGCATCAATTTGTCGTTGGCGGTATTGTCGCTGGTGGTGATGGCCTTGAACATCAGCTCCGACAGCGTCGTCGTATGCGCCCCGTCCTTGCGGATCAGCGCCGCGATCGGCTGGTGGAACAAGGTGATGTCCGACCGCGTCAGCGTGATCCTGTCATCGAGGCTGACCCGGCCCCGGTCGACCGCGTCGAGCGCGGTGATCGACACCCACAGCTTGCTGACGCTCTGCTGCGGGTAGAGCTCGTCGTCCTTCCACCCGGTGCTCCAGCCCTCGTCGACCGACTCGACGGCGATGCCGACGCGGCCGTTGAAGCCGCGGCCGAGCTCGTCGATGCGCTGGCTGAGATAGGCCGGGGCACGGACTTCCGGCGCGGCGGGCCGAGGCGTGGCTGCGGCGTGCCGTTTGGGAGGACTCGGTTGGACCGCCGCCGACGCGCTGACCTGCACCATGGCGACCACCGCCAGCCCCAGTCCAACACGCCTCGACACTGACGTCATGGCCCCGTCTCTCCCCGAAAGATCGCTCGTTTCCAATTGCTTAACACGCCGCATGTGAACCGCGGCTGTGCGC
>DASUXP010000228.1:0-2265 GCA_036377835.1 Sphingomicrobium sp.
CAACGCCGCCTTCACCGACATGGGCCAGAACCGCGACGAGATTAACATCGGCCAGCTGGCCAAGGAGAAATGGAAGGACGAGGCGCGGCTGATCGGCTTCGGCACGCACAGCGGCACGGTCGCCGCGGCCGACGACTGGGATGAGCCGATGCGCATCAAGCGGGTGCGGCCGTCGCTCCCCGACAGCTACGAGCGCATGGCGCACGACAGCGGCGTCGAGCGCTTCCTCCTCGACCTGCGCCCCGGCGAGGGGGCCGAAGGCGTGCGCGGCGACCTCATGGAGCCGCGGCTGGAGCGGTTCATCGGGGTGATCTACCGGCCGGAGACGGAGCGCTGGAGCCATTACAGCCACGCCATCCTGCCCAGGCAGTTCGACGCTTATGTGTGGTTCGACGAGACCCGCGCGGTGACTCCGCTCGCCGGCGAGCAAAGGCCGGGGGAGCCGCACGTCGAGACGGGGGAAGAGGAAACCTATCCGTTCGGGCTGTGATCGGCTCCGGAGCGGAGCAAAACACAACCGGCGTTATTAGCAACACACGGATTGTCGGCGCGTTGACAGCCGTGGAGCGAGTAGCATGCCCCATCGCAAGACCTTCCGCGACCTCGACGAGCTGGTGAGGCTCATGCCCGAGGGCGAGCCGCCGAAGCGCGAGCGCAGCGACGAACCCGAGCCGGAGCGCGAACAGGGGGACGTCCACGACCGCCTGTTCGAACGCGCGTGGCGCAAGGGGCGGAGGGAAAGGCACCGGTCATCCTGACGAAGGTCAGGATCCATGAACACTGCTGGAGGAGGCTGGCCCGCAGCGGTGTTCATGGATGCTGAAACAAGTTCAGCATGACGACAAGACTAGCCCTTCGCCTTCTCCCTGATCTTCGCGATCGTAGTCGCATTGCTGATCTGCTCGACGTCGGTCCTGCAGTGGATGAGGCGGATGCCCTTGTGCTTCAGCGCCTCGTCGAGCGCCGGTGCGAACTGGTCGGTGCTCTCTACCGTCTCGGCCCAGCCACCGAACGCGCGGGCGAGGGCGGCGAAGTCGGGGTTTCTCAGCTCGGTCGCGCTGATCCGTTTCGGATACTCCCGCTCCTGGTGCATGCGGATGGTGCCGTAGCTGGAGTTGTCGGCGACGATCACCAGCAGGTCGGCGCCATATTGCGCGGCGGTGGCCAGCTCCTGGCCGTTCATCAGGAAGTCGCCGTCCCCGGCGACGCACACCACCGGGCGGTCCTTGAAGCGCAGCGCGGCGGCGACCGCAGCGGGGAGCCCGTAGCCCATGGTGCCGCTGGTCGGCGCGAGTTGGGTCGGCATGGTGCCGTAGCGCCAGTAGCGGTGCCACCAGCCGGAAAAATTGCCCGCGCCGTTGCAGATGATCGTGGTGTCGGGGAGCTTGTCTCGCATCGCGGCGACGCACGGGCCGAGATCGAGCTTGACACCATCACGCGGCTTGGGCTCGGACCAGTCGAGCCATTGCTTGTGCGCCTCCTCGCCGGCACTGAAACGGACGAGGTCCGGGTCGGACCACTCGTCGGCCATCTCGGCGAATTCGCCCATGTCGGCGCAGATCGGCAGGTCGGCGTGATAGACCCGGCCGAGCTCGTTGGGGTCGGGGTGGACGTGGACGAGCGTCTGGCCGGGATGGTCGGGGGTAATGAGCGTGTAGCCGTCGGTGGTCGCTTCGCCGAGGCGCGGACCGACGGCGAGGATCAAATCGGCGTCGCGAATGCGCTGCTGCAGCTCGGGGTTGGGGCCGTAGCCGAGCTGGCCGGCATAGACCTGGCACGTGTTGCAGATCGCGTCCTGGCGGCGGAAGGCGGCGGCAACGGGGATGCCGTGGCGGAAAGCGAAATTGGCGAAATGATGCGCCGCGCGCGGGCTCCAGTCGGCGCCGCCGACGATGGCGACCGGGTTGGTGGCCTCCTTGAGCAATTCGAACATCGCCTGGATCGCGCCGGGGTCGGGCGCTTCGGCGAGCGGCGGCACGCAAGGCCGGTCCAGGGTCTCCACCTCGTCGCGCAGCATGTCCTCGGGCAGCGCCAGCACCACCGGGCCGGGCCGGCCGGCGGTCGCGACGCGATACGCGCGGGCGACATATTCGGGAATCCGCCGCGCATCCTCGATCCGCGCGGCCCACTTGGCGATCGGGCCGAAGAAGGCTGGAAAGTCGATCTCCTGGAAGCCCTCACGGTCGCGATCACCTCGCGCGACGTCGCCGATGAAGAGGATCATCGGAGTGGAGTCCTGGAAGGCCACGTGGACTCCGGCGCTGG
>DASUXP010000229.1:0-3387 GCA_036377835.1 Sphingomicrobium sp.
AGTAGCCCATCAGCGCGAGCACCTCGCGGCGGCTTCGCTCGTCCTCACGGAAGGTGCCCATCATTCGGCTGGTGGTCATCATCACGCCCGGAGTTCCCACGCCGCGCGCGGTCATGCAGGCGTGGCTCGCCTCGATCACCACGGCGACTCCCTTGGGCTGGAGGTGCTGCCAGATGGCGTCGGCGACTTGCGCGGTCAGCCGCTCCTGCACCTGCAGCCGGCGCGAGAAACCGTGAAGGACGCGCGCGAGCTTGCTGATCCCGACGACCTTGTCGTGCGGCAGGTAGGCAATGGCCGCCTTGCCGATGATCGGCGCCATGTGGTGCTCGCAATGCGACTGAAAGGGGATGTCCTTCAACAGCACGATTTCGTCATAGCCGCCGACTTCCTCGAAGGTGCGGCTGAGATGCTTCGCGGGATCCTCGGCATAGCCGCTGGCATATTCGCGCCAGGCGCGGGCGACGCGGCGCGGCGTGTCGAGCAGGCCTTCGCGGTCGGGGTCGTCACCGGTCCAGCGAATGAGGGTGCGGATCGCATCGCGCACCTCGGTCGGGATTTCCGTCGGCGGCGCGGATTCGACGAGATCGCCGTCCTCCGGCTCGCCATGCTCATAGGGTGGGATCATCGCCCAAGCTCCGTCGCAATATCCTCGGCCATGGCGGCCGCTTGCTCCCGAATGTCGGGCACTGCAATGATCTCCCAATAACGGCCCTTGGTGAGCGGGCCGAGCGCCCACAGGCGCTCGCCGCCCTCGACGCGCGAATGGCCGTCCACGTCGAGGCCGATGCCGAGCTCGTCCGCCCTCGCCTGCCCCGAATCGAGCAGGCTACGGAGCAGCGGGTCCCTCGTCTTGGCGACCGAGTGGAGCGGACCGGTGCAGTTGAAGGCATAATAAAAACGGCTGCTCTGCGGCGACGCCGCGCCGCGGCGGCGGAACTCGACCTCGATGCCCTCATAGCCTTCGCTCGCAGCGAGAATCCGCCCGGCGATCACCTCCAGCCGGCCCGCGGCCACGAGTTCGTGCAGCTTGTTCGCGACTGCCGGGGCGATGCGGTGACGATGCACGTCCCACCACGGCCGGGCATGGCGCAGGAAGCGGCGCTGCTCGTCGCGGCCGAGGCCCTGCCACAGCGCCTGGCTGTGCGGCCGGAGGCTGTCGACCGCGGCGCGCCAGCCGACCTCGGCGCCGCGGCGGCGGAGCCAGCGCCACAGCGCCCGCACGCTGCCATGCGGCACGTCCTGCCGCTCGACGGGCGCGGGCTCGAAGTCGGCGTGCGATCGGGGGATGAGGCCGCGCCGCGACAAGGCGACGATACGCCCGCGATGCCCGGCGGAATCGAGCGAGAGCACGAGGTCGACCATCGTCAGCCCGGTGCCGACGAGGAGCGCGTCCTCGTCGGTCATGGCCAGTTCGTCG
The DNA here is from genome assembly GCA_036377835.1 of Sphingomicrobium sp. Lineage (GTDB taxonomy): Bacteria > Pseudomonadota > Alphaproteobacteria > Sphingomonadales > Sphingomonadaceae > Sphingomicrobium. Next base: position 1,418 of record DASUXP010000229.1, read on the forward strand.
ATGGCCTTGCGCGCTTCGGCGCCCCAGGGATTGCGGATGAACCGCTGCTTCGCGCCGGCGAAGACGCGGAGCGGTTCGGGCTCCTGGTTGCCGACGGCGAGCACCAGAGCGTCCGCGTCGATCGATTCGCCGCCGTCGAATGCCACGGTCCAGCCATCCTCGCCGCGCGCCGCCTGCACCGCCGCACGATGATCGACGGCGACGTGGCCGCTCGCGACCGAATTCTCGAGGATCGCGCCGAGATAACGGCCGAACAGGCGGCGCTCGGCAAAGCCGCGGCGATCGCCGCCCTGAGATTCGAAATGCTCGGCGAAATGGGCGGGTTCGCCCGACCAGGCGCTCATTCCCTCGGCTCGGACGTTGAGCAGATGCGCGGGCTCCGTGGTGGAATAGGCCACTCCGCGGCCGATTCGCCCGCTGCCGTCGACGAGCAGCGAGCCGATCCCCCGCCGGGCAAGCTGCGCCGCGAGGATCGTCCCGGAAAAGCCACCGCCGATGATCGCGACCGGCACCCGCCGGTCAGATTTCATAATCGGGCCATTCGTCGGGGTTCGCCGCGCCGGCGCGCCGCGACTGGATATGATCGTAGATGCGGGTGACGGTTTTTCCCGCCGTCTGGGTGAACCATCCCGGAACGGCGGCGTGGACCAAAGCGGCGAGGCTCGCGCCCATCAGCTCGGCGGAGATTTTCATCGCGCCGGCACCGTGCTCGGCCCAGGTCATGCCCAAGGAATGCGGATGCTCGGTGAACAAGCGCCGCACGATCTGCGGCCCTTCGGTTGAAATGCCCTGCTGCTCCTCAACCATCCTGCCCGCCCCAGTTGTTGGCGAATCCGTAACTTGGCGACCCCGACAGGATTCGAACCTGTGGCCCTCAGATTAGGAATCTGATGCTCTATCCTGCTGAGCTACGGGGTCGGCCCGAAGGATCGAATAGGGATTCGCTCGGCCGCAATCAATTCACTTGGCCGGGCGGCACTACGGGCAAGGGGAGCGGAGCGACCGGCACGCCTTCTTCCACCAGTGCCTTTGCTTCCGCCGCCGTGGCGTTGCCGTGGACGATCTCGTGCTCGATCTCGCCGCTGTGCATCGCCCGCGCGGTGTCGGCGAAGCGGTCGCCGACCCAGCGCGAATCCTTGAGCATCTCGGCCTGGGCGGCGGCCAGCTTTTCGACCAGCCCGCCTGCACGCTTGCGCGGGACCCGCGGTGCCATCGGCGCCTTGGCGACGCGGCTCGATTCGCAAAACGGGCATTGCACCAATCCCGCCTCGCGCTGATCGTCATAGTCGGCGCTCGAGCGGAACCACGCCTCGAAAGTCTCGCCGCCGGCGCACGAAGGCTCGAGGCATTGCAGGTCGAACAGGATCACGTGGCCGCGACGTCCGGGATAGGGCGGCGGTGGCCAAGCGCGGGGATTCGCGAGCGCACCTCGGGGATGCGGGCGAGGTCGATGTCGGCGAAGCCGAGCCCTTTCTCCTCGCCCATGTCGAGCAGCACCTCGCCCCAGGGATCGATCACCAGCGAATGGCCGAATGTATTTCGCCCGTCTTCATGATGTCCCACCTGCGCGGCGGCAACGACGAAAAGGCCCGCCTCGATCGCGCGCGCACGGAGCAGGATGTGCCAGTGCGCTTTGCCGGTGGGCACGGTGAAGGCCGCCGGCACCGCGATGATGTCCGCGTCCGATTCCGCGAGCCGCGCGAACAGCCCCGGGAACCTCAGGTCATAGCAGATCGTGAGGCCGAGCTTCCCGACCGGCGTGCCGTTGACCAGCACCACGCCCTTCCCCGCGGAATAGACGTTCGATTCGCGCCAGCTCTCGCCGGTCGGCAAGTCGACGTCGAAAAGGTGGATCTTGTCATAGCGCGCGCGGACCTCGCCTTCGCGGTCGATAACGAAGCCGCGGTTGGCGACCTTCCCGTCTTCGACCAATACCGCGAGCGAACCGAGATGGAGCCAGATGCGATGGC
>DASUXP010000230.1:0-4149 GCA_036377835.1 Sphingomicrobium sp.
CGACGACAGCCCGGAGGCGGCGGTCGCGCTGCGCTTCGCGGCGCGCCGAGCGGCCAAGACCAACGGGCGGATCGAGGTGCTGGGGATCGTCGAGCCGCAGGATTTCGTGCAGTTCGGCGGGGTGCAGGCGGCGATCGAGGAAGAGCAGCGCCTCAGGATCGAGGGCGTGGTCAGCTCGTCGGTCGGCGAGATCCTCGACGAGAGCGGGGTCGAGGCGAACATCGTCGTCCGCCAGGGCGAGCCGGTGAAGACGGTGCGCGAATATATCGGCGACCGCGAGGAGGTGCACGCGCTGGTGCTCGGCGCCGCGCCCGCGGGGCACCCGGGGCCGCTGGTCGACCATTTCACGGACGGCGACGCGGGCAAGCTGCCGTGCCCGGTGATGATCATACCCGGCAGCCTCAGCGACGAGCGGCTGGAGCAATTGAGCTGACTGTTCCCCGGCGAAGGCCGGGGCCCAGGATTCATTTGCTTTGGCTGGCCCCCGGCCTTCGCCGGGGAGCTACAGCGCTTTCGCGAGAATTTCGGCCAATCTCACGCAACCCGCTTCGTCATCCTCCGTGAACCGCGCCACGTTCGGGCTGTCGAGGTCGAGCACCGCGATCAGCTCGCCGTCGCGGACGATGGGAACCACGAGCTCACTGCTCGACGCGGAATCGCAGGCGATGTGGCCGGGGAAGGCATTGACGTCCTCGACCCGCTGGACCTGCAGCGTTGCCGCCGCGGCGCCGCAGACGCCCTCGCCATACTTGATCCGGATGCAGGCCGGCCTCCCCTGGAACGGACCAAGCACCAATTCCCCGCCGATGTTGCGATAGAAGCCGGCCCAATTGAGGTCGGGCAAGGTCTCCCAGATCAGCGCCGCGGCATTGGCCATGTTGGCGATCGCGTCCGGCTCGCCGGCGACGAGGCCCTCGAGCGCCGAGGCGAGGTCGCGGTACATCGTTCCTGTGTCGGCCGCGGCAATCTTGAAGTCGTACATCAGTCGAACGTCACCTTCCCACGCGCCTGCTTGACCGCGCTGCGCTTGCGCTTCTTGTCCACGCGCTCCGCCTTGACGGACCTCGGAACCCGGGTCGGCCTGCGCTTCGCCTGGACGATATGGGCTGCGGCGATCATTTCCGCCAGTCGGCGACGCGCATCGGCGCGGTTCGCCTCCTGCGTGCGGAAACGGCGCGCGGTGATCAGCAGCTCGCCGGCGCTCGTCACGCGGCTTCCGGCGATGCGCTTCAGCCGCTCGTAAGCGTCGGGATGGAGGCCGAGGCGGAACAGGTCGACGCGGAGCTGGACCGCGGTCGCCACCTTGTTGACGTTCTGCCCGCCGGGACCGGTGGCGGCGAGGAAGGTCTCGCTCAACGCCTCCTCGGGGATAACCACGTCTTCAGGCCGCATCGCGCCAATCCCCGAAATGCTCCGGAAGCGCGGCCGTGACATCGATCGCCGCCTTGCCCGGACGCGGGACGACGAGGCGCGACGCGTGGAGCAGCATCGGCCCACCGGGGATGCCGTAGACCCGGTCGCCGACAATCCCGCTGCCCAACGCCTCACGGGCGTGCGCGCGAATCTGGTGCGTGCGGCCGGTCACGGGGCGGAACTCGACCAGCGTGCGGCCGTCGCGGACGGCAATGCGCCGCCAGTGCGTCGTGGCGCTTTGGCCGTTCGGGTCGCCCACCATGCGCCAGCCCGCCTCGGCGGTCGAATGCTTCGCCAGCGGCATGTCGATGGTCCCCTGCTCGCCGGCGATCTCGCGGCCGACGACGGCGACATAATATTTCTCGACCTGCCGCGCCTCGAACGCCTGCTGCAGCTGCGCCCGTGCCTTGGGCGTGCGCGCCAACAGCAGGCATCCGCTGGTGTCCTGGTCGAGGCGGTGCATCGGCGCCGGCAATCGTTTGAATCCGGCGCGAAGCTCATCCAGCCTGGACACGATCGAATCGCCGCCGCGGCGCGGGGTATCGACGGGGAGGCCTGCGGGCTTGTCGATCACGATGGCCCCGGCGTCGATGAAGAGGATCCGGTCGGAGAGGTTCACTGCTCGTCATTGCGAGGAGCAGAGCGACGAAGCAATCCAGTTGCGCCAGCGTCTCTCTGGATTGCTTCTCCCGGCTTGCGCCGGGGGTCGCAATGACGAGGGCGGAGCGGAGCTGTGGATGAATTTGTGACTCCCTTGCAACGAACCCAAGGAATCCAGTCCGTTAGGAAATATTAACCTTTTGCCTGCAGACCCCGAATGGTTAATGAGGGCTTCAAGGCTCTTAAGGGCAATTTACGGTCTTTCGAGCCGCGAACGGGGGAAACGGCAATGCGGGTGCTGCTGATCGAGGACGAGCCGACCACGGCCAAGAGCATCGAGCTGATGCTCGGCACCGAGGGCTTCAACGTCTATACGACCGATCTCGGGGAAGAGGGCCTCGATCTCGGCAAGCTCTACGATTACGACATCATCCTTCTCGACCTGAACCTGCCCGACATGCACGGCTATGACGTGCTGAAGAAGCTGCGCACGGCCAAGGTCTCGACGCCGGTCCTGATCCTGTCGGGCATCGGAGAGATGGATTCCAAGGTCCGCGCATTGGGCTTCGGCGCCGACGATTACGTCACCAAGCCGTTCCACCGCGACGAGCTGGTCGCCCGCATCCATGCGATCGTGCGCCGCTCGAAGGGCCATTCGCAATCGGTCATCCGCACCGGCAAGCTCGCCGTGAACCTCGACGCCAAGACGGTCGAGGTCGACGGCGCCCGGGTGCACCTGACCGGCAAGGAATATGCGATGCTGGAGCTGCTTTCGCTCCGCAAGGGCACGACGCTCACCAAGGAGATGTTCCTCAACCACCTCTACGGCGGGATGGACGAGCCCGAGCTGAAGATCATCGACGTGTTCATCTGCAAGCTGCGCAAAAAGCTGAGCCTGGCTTGCGGGGGCGCCAATTACATCGAGACCGTCTGGGGCCGCGGCTATGTGCTGCGCGATCCAGAAGAGGAGACGCAGCCGGAGCCACAGGCGGCCGTCGCCTAGGATTTTCGGGGGCTAAAGGGGAGAAGGCGGGGCCGAAAGGCTCCGCCTTTTGTTTTAGAACTTGCCGGGATGGCGAATAAACTTCGCCAAGAGCCAAATTGCTCCCAGGACGCCTATTCCCAATACCACAAAGCTGATCTGACGCTGCGGCTCACCGCAGTTGGTCACCTCCGGAGCGCAGTCGCCCGTAAAGTTGAGGAAGAAGGTAACAACAGCGACTGCCGAGAGCCATCCGAAGAGGACGAAGAGAAAGGCGGCGAGCTGCCGAATCCACGGTCTCAAATTAGGCGTCGATCAGCAGCTTGCTGCGCATGCGGCGGGTGGGGAGCGTCACCGGCTCGTTGACGAGCGCGTCCATCGCCGCCTCGTCCATCCGCCGCCAGCCGTCGCGGCCGAGGCGCTCCAGGGGGCGGAATTGGGTCTTATAGGCCATCCGCGTCGAGCCATCGACCCAATAGCCGAGATAGACGTAGGGCAGACCCGCGCGGGCGGCGCGGACGATATGGTCGATGATGATGAAGGTGCCGAGCCCCTTCCGAGCGTCGGGGCCGACGTCGAAGAAGCTGTAGATCATCGACAGGCCGTCGCTCTGCTGGTCGCTGAGGCAGGCGCCGACCAGCTTGCCCGGCTTCCCATCGACCGAGGGCTCCCGATATTCGATGACGTAGGTGCGGACGGGCGTCTGCTCGACCATGTCGGCGAAGTCGCTCTCGTCCATCTCCGCCATTCCGCCGCCCGGATGGCGCGCGGCGAGGTAGCGGCGGAGCAGTGCGTACTGCTCCTCGGTGGTCCACGGCTTGCACGCGGTGACCTCGAGGTCGGCGTGGCGGCGCATCAGCTTGCGCTGGGTGGCGCTCGCCTGGAACTCGGCGGCGAGGACGCGAACGGAGATGCAGGCGGAGCAATCGATGCAGCTGGGGCGGTAGGCGACCGACTGGCTGCGGCGGAAGCCGATGCGGCCGAGGGCTTCGTTGAGCTCGCTCGCGTGGCGCCCGCTAAGCTCGGTGAACACCTTCCGCTCGACCTTGCCCGGGATGTACGGGCACGGGCTCGGATTGGTCACGAAGAATTTGGGAAAGCGGAATGGTGCGCTCACCCGCGACGCCTCCAATGGTTACGCAGACCTTTATGCG
>DASUXP010000231.1:0-6342 GCA_036377835.1 Sphingomicrobium sp.
AGCTTCCTCTCGGTGCACGAGGGGCCGCAGCGCATCTCGCCGGTCGGAAGCAGCCAGAGCGGCGGCGACGAGCCGCTGGTAGCGGGCATGATCCTCTCCAACGAGCCCGGCTATTACAAGACCGGCGAATACGGCATCCGCATCGAGAACCTGGTGCTGGTCGTCGAGCGCGAGATCGACGGTGCGGAGAAGGAGATGCTCGGGTTCGAGACCCTGACCTTCGCGCCGATCGACCGGCGCCTGGTCGATGTCGAGATGCTCGATTCCGAGGAGCTGGCCTGGCTCAACTGCTATCACGCGCATGTCCTGGCGAAGATCGGCCCGCGGCTTTCCGGCGCCGATCTCGGATGGCTCCAGGCGGCCTGCGCGCCCATCGGCGACCCCGCCTGATGCGGGGCAAGTCCCTGTTCGACTTCCCGATTCACCTCGGCCGCGGCGCGCGTGCCGTCGCCGAGCCGCAGTTCACCGGCATGGACTGGTACGACGGCTATATGGAGCGCCACGGCGACGACCTCGACGAGGGCCGGCTCGTCAGCCTCTACCGCTTCGAAGCCCCGTGGACGAGCTGGGAGGTGCACCCGGCCGGCGATGAGGTGGTGTGCGTCGTCCAGGGTCACATGACGCTCCACCAGGAGCATTCCGACGGCTCGAAGCAATCGTGGGAGCTCGGCCCCGGTGATTATGCGATCAACCCGCCCGGCGCCTGGCACACGGCCGACGCCGACGAGCCCGTGGTCGCGTTCTTCATCACCGCCGGCAAGGACACCACCCACCGCCCGCGCTAGTCGCGCTCCGGCTTCTCCCCCGGCTCGAGCTCGCGCGCCTGCGCCTTGCGCCGCCGCAGATTGTCGCGCAGCGCCGCGGCCAGCCGTTCTTCGCGCGCCTTGTCTTTTTCCGCCATTCGAACCACCTAGCGCCCTCCTCTCCGGGTTGACAGGGGAAGGGCGGCGCCGTCATAGGCGCGCCACTTCCGGAAAAAGTGCTGCCGTAGCTCAGTGGTAGAGCGCATCCTTGGTAAGGCTGAGGTCGTGAGTTCAATCCTCACCGGCAGCACCATTTCCGCGGTCACGAAGACCGCCTTTCCCCCACCACCGAACTCCGCCATGCTCGCTGAAACGGGAGGGCGAGTCATGCGGAGTCTCAATTTCTTGGCGGTCCTGGCGGCGGCAGCGCTTCTGCCCACGCCGGCTGCCGCGGCGGCGATGGGCGATTGCGTCAGCGCTTATTTTTCGGCGCAAGCCGACGCGGAAATCGCCAGGGACTATCTGGCGAGCGGAACCGATGCGCTCCAAAGGGCGCGGATGCCCGACGTGGCCACCGTCGCCGGCGCCTGCCTCCCGTCGGGCAAGGGCCGGACGATGGAGGACACCTTGCGGATCACCTCGGTGATGACCGGGCACTGGCTGAAGGTCGGGGCCGGAGCGGCGATCGTCCAGCGCCACAAGCTGACCTCCGCCCAGCTGGACTCAGCGTGGAAGAGCTTGCCCGCGGTGCACCGCGCGCGCTTCTCCCGCGTCGGAAAGGCCGACGCCCAGTCGACCGAGGCAATGATCGCCTTCATTCACGCGGCGCGGCCGGACATTCCCGCCGCGAAGCTGACCATGCTGCGCACGGAGGATTCGGCGCAGCCTTCGGCGGAGATCAAGCCGCTGGTCGCCCTGATCAAGGATTTCACGGCGTATGGCATCGGCCGCGGCATGGTGGAGTCGCCCGAGCTCATCGACATCAGCCTGCCCGATTCCTCCTCGCATTGACGCTGCGCCCCGCCGCCGCCATGCGCGCGGAAGCCATGCGTTTCTTCTCGGACAATGCGGCGGCCGCACACCCCAGGGTCATCGAGGCGATCGTCGAGTCGAACCGGCTCGACACCGCTTATGACGGCGACGAGTGGAGCCGGCGACTCGACGGCGCCTTCTCGGAATTGTTCGAGACCCAGGTCCGCGCCTTCTGGGTCACGACCGGCACGGCGGCCAATTGCCTCGCACTCGCCGCGCTGTGCCCGCCGTACCGCGGAATCATTTGCCACCGGGACGCACATATCGAAGTGGACGAGGCCGGCGCGCCGGGCTTCTTCACCGGCGGGGCCAAGCTGATCCTGCTCGGCGGAGATGGTGCGAAGCTGACGCCCGACTCCATCGCCGCGGCGTGCGACGCCATCCGCCCCGACGTGCACCAGGTTCAGCCGGCGGCGATCTCGGTCACCAACGCGACCGAATATGGCCTCGTCTATCGCGCCGCCGAGGTCGCCGCGCTCGGCGAGCTCGCCAAATCGCGCGGGCTGAGGCTGCACATGGACGGTGCCCGCTTCGCCAATGCGCTCGCGACCACCGGTGAAAGCCCGGCAGACGTCAGCTGGCGCGCGGGGGTCGATGCGCTGAGCTTCGGTTGCGTCAAGAACGGCGGACTCAATGCCGAGGTGCTGATCCTGTTCGACACGCGCCTCGCGGATGAGATCGAGGTGCGGCGCAAGCGTGCCGGCCACTTGCTCTCCAAGGGCCGGATGCTCGCAGCGCAGCTGCTCGCCATGCTCGACGGCGGCCTGTGGCTCGACAATGCCCGCGCCGCCAACGCCGCCGCCAGGCAGCTCGCGGCGGCTGCGGCCGAGCGGCTCGTCTATCCGGTCGAGGCCAACGAGCTGTTCCTCCGCGTCAGCGACGAGGAAGCGGCGAGCCTGCGCGGCCAAGGGTTCGACTTCTACGAATGGGGCCCCGGCCAGATTCGCCTCGTCACCAGCTGGGATAGCGATGCGGATGCGGTGGGCAAGCTCGCCGCGGCAATCGCTTCCCTGTGAACGCGGCGCAGGAGCCCAACTTCCGCTCCGTCACGCTGCCGTTCATCGTCTTCACTGCCGTCTGGGGCTCCACCTGGATCGTGATCCGTGGCCAGCTCGGCATCGTTCCGCCGCAATGGTCGGTGACCTACCGCTTCGTGATCGCGGCGGCGGCAATGGGGCTGATCGCATTGCTCAAGGGCGAGGGGTTGCGCCTCCCGCGGGCGGGCATCGTCGCGGTACTGGTGCTCGGGTTCACGCAATTCTGCATCAACTTCAACGCCGTCTATCTCGCCGAGCGGCACATCACTTCGGGCGTAGTCGCGACCGTCTTCGCGCTGTTGCTGATCCCCTCGAGCCTGCTCGGCTGGGCGTTCCTCGGGCACAAGCCGTCAGCGCGCTTCTTCTGGAGCTCGCTGGTCGCGGTCTCGGGCATCGTGCTCCTGTTCGCGCATGAGCTGGCCACGCACGCGGCGAGCGCAGCGCAAGTCGTCTCCGGCATCGCGCTGACCTTCGTCGGTATGATCGGCGCTTCCTTCGCGAACGTGCTCCAGGCGCGCCCGGAGATCCGCCGCTTCCCTTTGTTCACGATGCTCGCCTGGTCGATGGCCGCCGGAGCGCTGATCGACGGCCTCGTTGCGCTGGCGATGACCGGCGCGCCAGCGTTCGATCCACGCCCGGCATACTGGCTCGGTCTGGTCTATCTCGCGCTCGCCGCATCGGTGCTGACCTTCAGCCTCTATTATCCGGTGGTTCGGAAGATCGGCCCGGCCAAGGCCGCTTACTCGAGCGTGCTGGTCCCGATCATCGCCATGGGTTTCTCGACCTGGCTGGAGGGCTATCGCTGGACCCCGACGACCATCGCGGGCGCGGTATTGGCGCTCGGCGGGATGGTGGGAGCGCTGAGTCGCGGCCGTTCGGTTGTGCCTGCGCCCGACGCCGCCTAAGTCGGCGCCATGCTCGACGTTAGAACCGTGACCGCCGAGACGACGCCCGAAGCGCCGCCGTCGCCTACCCATGTCGCCATCCGCCGCGAGGACTATCGTCCGCCCGACTGGCTGGTGCCCGAGATCGGCCTGAAATTCACGCTCGGGATCGAGAATACGAGGGTGCAGGCCAAGCTCAGCGTTCAGCGCAATCCCGAGGGTGTGCAGGAAGCTCCGCTTCGCCTCAACGGCGATGGCCTCGAGCCGCTCGGCGTGTGGGTCGACGGCGCCCCGTGCCACAGCTGGACGATGGACGACGCCGATCTCGTCATCGCTCTGCCCGGCAACCGACACGAAATCGGGATCGACACCGAGATCAATCCGGCGGCCAACACCAAGCTGATGGGCCTCTACGCGTCCGGCGGGATGCTCTGCACCCAGTGCGAGGCGGAGGGCTTCCGCCGCATCACCTTCTTCCCCGACCGGCCGGATGTGCTCTCGAAGTATCGAGTACGCATGGAGGGCGATTCCAGGCTCTTCCCGGTGCTGCTGTCGAACGGCAACCGGGTGGCGCATGGCGAAGCCGAGGGGGACCGCCACTGGGCCGAGTGGGAGGACCCGTTCCCCAAGCCCTGCTACCTCTTCGCGCTGGTCGCCGGCGATCTCGAGGCCAATCGCGACAGTTTCACCACGATGAGCGGACGCAAGGTCGACCTCTTCATCTGGGTGCGGGAAGCGGACCTTCCCAAGACCGAGCACGCGATGAACAGCCTCAAACAGGCGATGGCCTGGGACGAACAGGTCTACGGCCGCGAATATGACCTCGACCAGTTCAACATCGTCGCCGTCAGCGATTTCAACATGGGGGCGATGGAGAACAAGAGCCTTAACATCTTCAACTCGGCCTATGTGCTCGCCGACCAGGAAACCGCGACCGACGCCGACTTCGACAACATCGCCCGTGTCGTCGCGCACGAATATTTCCACAATTGGTCGGGCGACCGGGTCACCTGCCGCGACTGGTTCCAGCTGAGCCTCAAGGAAGGCTTCACCGTCTTTCGCGACCAGAGCTTCTCCGCCGATGTCGGGAGCGCCGCGGTCAAGCGGATCGAGGACGTGCGCGTGCTCCGCGCCGCGCAATTCCCCGAGGACGCCGGCCCGCTCGCCCACCCGGTGCGGCCCGACAGCTATATCGAGATTTCCAACTTCTACACCGCGACCGTCTACAACAAGGGCGCCGAGCTGATCCGCATGTTCGCGACGGTGCTGGGGCCGGACAAGTTCCGCGCGGGGACCGACCTCTATTTCGAGCGGCACGACGGCGAAGCCGCGACCTGCGACGATTTCGTGAAGGCGCTCGAGGATGCCAGCGGGGTCGATCTCTCCGCGTTCAAGATCTGGTACAGCCAGGCCGGGACGCCCAAGGTGAAGGCGCGGCTCGAGCATGACGCCACGGCGCGAACCGCGACGCTGCACCTCGAGCAGCATGTCGATCCGACGCCCGGGCAGCCGGTGAAGCAGCCGATGCCGATTCCGCTCAGGACCGCGCTGATCGGCGAGACCAGCGGCGCTGAAATCTGTCCCGAAAGGATGATCCTCTTCGACCGCCCGCAGCAGAGCGTGACGTTCGACAATGTCGCCGAGCCGCCGCTCCTGTCGCTCAACCGCAACTTCTCCGCGCCGATCGTGGTGGAGGCACAGCGCCGGCCCGGCGAGCTCGAGCGCCTCGCGCAAAGCGATACCGATCCGTTCGCCCGCTACGAGGCTATGCAGGACCTGCTGATGGGCGCCCTGCTCGCCGGTGCCCGCGGCGAGACGATGGACCCGGAGCCGGTCATTCGCGCCGTCGACGCGACTCTCAGGTCAAATTCGCTCGACCCCGCGTTCAAGGCCGAGGCGATCCTGCTTCCGAGCGAGACGCTGATCGCCGAGCGCATGGACGTGGTCGATCCGGACGCCATTCACGCGGCGCGCGAGCAGCTGCGCAAGGCCATCGGCACCGCGCTTGCCGAGCCGTTGCTCGCCGCGCATCGTAGCGACGGCGCCGCGGGCGACGATCTCTCACCCGCGGCCAAGGGCGTTCGCCGGCTGCGGACCGTTGCACTGGGGTTGGTCGCTGCCGCTGATGAACGCCGCGGCGCCGAGCTCGCCAAGGCGCAATTCGACCGCGCCGACAACATGACCGACCGGCAGGGCGCGCTGGGCATCCTCGTGTCCCTGGATGCGCCCGAGCGTGAGGCCGCGCTCGACGCTTTCTACCGCCAATTCCACGACGATGCTTTGGTCATCGACAAGTGGTTCGCCCTTCAGGCCGCGGCGCAGCGGCCCGACACGGCGGATCAGGTCGAGCGGCTCGCCGATCATCCCGACTTCGTGGCCAGCAACCCCAATCGTCTGCGCGCGCTCGCCGGTACCTTCGCCGGCAATCACTGGGCGTTCCATTCGGCGGGCGGCCGCGGCTACGACTTCCTGGCGCGAATGATCCTCGCGGCCGACAAGCTCAACCCGCAGGTCGCCGCGCGGCTGGTGCCGCCGCTCGGCCGCTGGCGCCGGTTCGAGCCGAAGCGGGCCGAGCTGGTGCGCCAGGCGCTGGAACGGATCGCCGCCGCCCCTGGCCTGTCGAAGGACGTGTTCGAGCAGGTCAGC
>DASUXP010000232.1:0-2108 GCA_036377835.1 Sphingomicrobium sp.
GCTTTCTCGACACTGGTCGGCCTCGCCCTGCTAGCCGCATCCGGCGCCGGCGACATTCGCGACATCGGCATGCCCGTGCTCCAGCGCAAGCCGTCGAGCGGGATGCTGGGCCGGCTGATGGCCGCGATGAAGGGCGGCTACTAGCGCGGGCCCATCCATGATAATCGTCGCCGCGGGGGGTGGGCATGGCGACGATCGCGCGAAGCGGCAGGAACCTGGGTGCCGCGCTCATCGTCCTTCTCGGGGCCGCCGTATTTCTCAACTATGTCGATCGGGGCGCGATCGGCATTGCCGCGCCTGAGATGAAAAGCGAGCTGGGCCTTTCGGAAGAGGCCTACGGACTCGCCTTCTCGGCGTTCTTCTGGATTTATGCGCCGGTCCAGCTCTTCGCCGGCTGGCTGTGCGATCGCTTCTCGGTTTACAAGTTGATGGCGGGCGGCATCGCCCTGTGGGCGGCGAGCACGTTGCTGATGGGTTTCGCCGGCGGCTTCGTCTCGCTTCTCGTGCTTCGCACCATGCTCGGCATCGGCGAGAGCATCTCCTTTCCCGGCAGCTCCAAGATCATCGCCAGGCACATTCCGGCGGAGCGCCGCGGAGTCGCCAACGCGGCCGTCGCGACCGGCATTGCTCTTGGTCCCGCCGTGGGGACGCTGGCGGGCGGCGTGATCCTCGGCTCGTTCGGCTGGCGCTGGATCTTTCTCGCTTTTGGCATCGTGACCGTGCTCTGGTTGCTCCCGTGGCAGCAGATCGTTCGCGAGCTGCCCGCAGTCGGTCGTCATGATGAAGGGGCGCGCGTGCCCGTCGTCGCCATCCTCCGCAAATGGCCGTTATGGTCGATGTCCATCGTCCACGCGCTCGGCAATTATTGCTTTTATTTCCTGCTCGCCTGGCTGCCGTTGTTCCTCACCAAGTCGCGCGGCTTCTCCATCGCCGAGATGACGATGCTGGCGACGCTCGGCTATGCCGTTCAGGGCGTGTGCGCGCTTGCTTACGGCCATTTTTCCGACTGGTGGACGCGCTCGGGCCGGTCGGAGGCCCGCTGCCGCCGCTCGATGATGGTCGCCAGCCAGGCGCTTGCCGCCGGTGCCATCCTCGGCCTCGCCTTCGCCCACAGCGCCCTGGCGATTGGCGCCTTGTTATGTCTTGCGGGCGCCGCCTCGGCAGCGGTGTCGCTCAACATTTATGCGGTTGCGCAAATGTTCGCCGGACCGCGCGCGTCGGGGACATGGGTCGGCGTCCAGAACGCGCTCGGCAATATTTCCGGGATTATCGGCCCGGTCGTTACCGGGTTCGTCATTCATCAGGCCGGCTGGAACTATGCGCTGCTCCTGACCGCCGCAGTCGCGGCGGCAGGCGCAGTGTGGTGGGCGGTCGGCGTGCCGCGGATCGAACCCGTCAAGCTCGACTAGCCCTGCCGAACAGCCCGGCGGAACCGAGGAACAGCGCGGCGAACATGCCTGTCCCGATCAGCTCGCGGATGTGCGGTACCTGCGGTTCGTCGGTCGGGCCGCTGACCGCGATGACGAAGGCGATGCCCAGGGACGCCGCCGTCGCCACCATCGCCCAGCTCATTCCCCGCGGCCTGCCGCGAACCACAACCGCGCCGACGATCCCGACGAGCAGCGCTGCGAAGAACAGCTGGTTCGCGGGATTGTCCTCGCTGCCGACGATCCCCACCGCGAGATTGGCCCAGATCGTCAGGAACATGCCGACCAGCGCCAGCAGCGCCCCTCCGCGATACGACCAGTTGCGGCTCATCCGCATCGTCAGCTCGAGCGGGATCCCGACCATCAGGATCATCACTCCGAACACCACGAAGTCGCCGAGCGTCCAGTTCACCTCTTTCGTGAACTGCATCGCGACGAACGGCAGGAGGAGCAGCGCCACCGCGCCTCCCCAGCCGACGATCCGCCACGGGAACCCCCGGCCCGCGCCCGGTGCATTGCTTGCCATTGCCCTGTCTCCATGCATGATTGATGCGACCATAGTGCACGGCGCCTCCGTGAACGGCATGAGCAAGAGCTGAGGAAAATCTGAAATCGTGACGAGCCCCGGCTTTCGCTTCGACCGCTTCCTGCTCGACCCGGCGGACCGGCGCCTCAGCAATG
>DASUXP010000233.1:0-19677 GCA_036377835.1 Sphingomicrobium sp.
CGCGGCTGGTAGAAGCTCTTCACCCCGCAATGGCGGCAGAAGAGATGCTCCGCGGTGCCGGTGCCGAAGCGATAGCTGGAGAGCGAATCGCGTCCGGCGAGAAGCTCGAACCGCTCGTGGGGAACCACGATGTGGAGGAAGCCGGTCATCCTGCATACCGAGCAATTGCAGTCGAGCGCGGCGACGGGCGGCTCGGGCAATTGCGCCTCGAACCGCACCGCACCGCAATGACAACCGCCGCTCGCCTGCATGCCGCGCCCCTAGGCGAGCGCCGCTGCGGGTTCAACGCACCGCGGCGATCGCGATCGTGCCGCTCGAGTCCGCGGCGGCGATGAGGCCGTCGCGCTTCGCCCGCGCGCTCGCCAGCGTGTCGTCGCGGCACTTTCGCACGTCGTTCCTGCCTTCGAGGTCGACGTCCGACGCGGTTCCGCACACGTCGCGCGCCGCACGGGCGAGCCGGAGGTCGAGCGTGCGTTGCCCGGCACGGCTCGACAGGTCGAGGTCGGCGGTGTGGACGTAGCTGATGTTGATCTCCGGCAGCGGTACCGTCTGCGCGGCGGCCGGAACGCCCTTGATGAGCCCTGCCGTGACCAGGCCGGCGGCGAAAACGATCTTCAGTCCCTGTTTCATGGTCGCGTCTCCATTTCGAGTGCGACCCTCCAATTAGTCCCATTGCGCAACTTACGTGAGCAACGATGTCGTGCTATCGTTCTGCAATATTGCAGAACCGTGGGACGGCGGATGGCAGTACAACCGTCAGCGATGGACTGGAACGACCTGCGCCATTTTCTCGCCGTCGCGCGCGAGGGCAGCACGCTTGCCGCCGGGCGTTCGCTGCGCACCAGCCAGACCACCGTCGCCCGCCGGATCGCCGCGCTCGAGCGGGCGCTCGGCTTCCCCTTGTTCGAGAAGCGCCAGGCGGGTTACGCGCTCACCCCGGCGGGCGAGGAGCTGGTCGAGCGGGCGCGCCAGGTCGAAGCCTCGATCATCGGCTTCAGCGAGGCCGCCGCGGCGCATTCGCGCGACCTCACCGGGACGGTGCGAATCACGTCCGAGGACATCTACGGCACCGGCCTGCTCTCGCCGCTGCTGCGCGACCTGCACGACCTCCATCCCAATATCATGATCGATCTCGACATGGTCCAGGAGACGCGCGACCTCGGCAAGGGCGAGGCCGACATTGCGCTCAGGAGCAGCTCCAAGGACCAGCCGGCCGGCCTCGTCGGGCGGCGGCTCTGCACCGACGACTGGACGCTCTATTGCAGCCGCGATTACGCCGACCGGCACGGGACTCCGGAATCGGTCGACGACCTCAGGAGCCATGTGATCGTCGGCGGCGGCGGCGGCAATCTCTGGCGCCACTACCAGGCGTGGCTCCAGGAGCTTGGCCTCGAGGACCGCGTCGCCATGCACCACGCGAATTCGACCGGATTGCTGTCGGCGGTCCGCGCGGGCTTCGGTGTTGCGGTGCTACCGTGCATCGTCGCCGACGCCGACCCCGACCTCATCCGCTGCATCCCGCCGCGACCCGACCACCTCCGCGTGTTGTGGCTGCTGACCCACGAGCGCGTCCGGCACACGCCGCGCGTGCGGGTGATCATCGATTTCCTCTACGAGAGGCTGATCCGCCACGTCCGCCAGCTCGAGGCTAAGCAGGCGGCCGCCTGAATCATTCCACGGTCACGCTCTTGGCAAGGTTACGCGGCTGATCGACGTCGGTGCCCTTGAGCACGGCCACATGATAAGCGAGCAGCTGCACCGGAACCGCATAGACGAGCGGCGCGATCAGCGGGTGCACTTCGGGCATCTCGATCGTCGCCATGCAGCCCTCGCCCGCCTCGGCAATCCCGCGAGCATCGCTGATCAGCACGATCCTGCCGCCGCGGGCGCGCACCTCCTGCATGTTGCTGACGGTCTTCTCGAACAGCGGCCCTGAAGGCGCGAGGACGATCACCGGAACGGCATCGTCGATCAGCGCGATCGGCCCATGCTTCATCTCGCCCGCGGCATAGCCTTCGGCGTGGATGTAGCTGATTTCCTTGAGCTTCAGCGCGCCTTCGAGGGCCATCGGGTAATCCGGGCCGCGGCCGAGATAGAGCACGTCGCTGGCGGGCACGACGAGGTGCGCCATCGCCGCAATGTCGTCGTCGTGCCCGAGCGCGGCGTTCAGCGCCGCGGGCGCTTCCTGAAGGTGCTCGACGACGTCGCGCTCTTCGTCGCGGGTAAGGCGGCCTTTGGCCCGCGCGAGATTGGCGGCGAGCGCGGCCAGCACGGCCAGCTGGCAGGTGAAGGCCTTTGTCGAGGCCACGCCGATCTCCGGCCCGGCGTGGGTCGGAAGCAGCAGGTCAGCCTCGCGCGCCATCGAGCTGGTCGGAACGTTGACCACGACGGCGATGCGCTGCTTCTCGGCGCGCGCGTGGCGCAGCGCCGCCAGCGTGTCCGCCGTCTCGCCGGATTGCGAGATGAACAGCGCCAGCCCGCCCGGCTCCAGCACCGGCTGACGGTAACGGAACTCGCTCGCCACATCGATGTCGACCGGCACGCGCGCGAATTGCTCGAACCAATATTTGGCGACCAGGCCGGCATAATAGCTCGTCCCGCAAGCGACGATGGTCAGCCGCTCGACCGAATCGAGGTCGAAGTCGAAATCCGGCAGCGCCACCTCGCCCTCGAACGGCCGCACGTAGCTCTGCAGCGTCTGGGCAACGACGATCGGCTGCTCGAAAATCTCCTTTTGCATGTAGTGACGGTAATTGCCCTTCTCGACCGGTGCCGACGATGCGCCGGATTCGACGATTTCGCGCTCGACGGGGCGGTTGTTGCGGTCGAAGGTCTCGATCCGGTCGCGGTAAACCACGGCCCAGTCGCCCTCCTCGAGATAGGCGATGCGCTGGGTCCACGGCGCCACGGCGAGCGCGTCCGAGCCGAGATAATTCTCCCCGTTTCCGTAGCCGACCGTCAGCGGGGCGCCCATTCGCGCCCCGATGATCCGGTCGGGATGGTCGCGGAACAGGAAGGCGATGGCGAAGGCGCCGTGCAGCCACGGCAGCACAGCGGCGACGGCTTCCTCGGGCGACGCGCCGCGCTCGACCTCGCGCGCGACGAGATGGCCGACGACCTCGGTATCGGTCTCGCTTTCGAACCTGCGGCCTTCAGCAATGAGCTCATCCCGCAGCGGTTTGAAGTTCTCGATGATTCCATTGTGCACCAGTGCCACCGGCCCGACGATATGCGGGTGGGCGTTGCCGACGGTTGGAGCGCCGTGAGTCGCCCAGCGTGTGTGGGCGATGCCGGTTGTTCCGTGCAGCGGCTGCGCCTTCAGCTCGCGGGCGAGATTCTCGAGCTTCCCCTCCGCGCGGCGGCGGACCAGCTGGCCGTCCTCGACCGTGCAGATCCCGGCGGAATCATAGCCGCGATATTCAAGCCGCTTGAGCCCGTCGAACAGCCGCTGCGCGACGTCGCTCGTCCCGACGATCCCGACAATCCCGCACATGCTGCCGCGCCCGCTCCTTTGAACCTTCCCTCGCGCGCGCTACAGCCGGGATTGGGCAACGAGCGGAGGTGGGGGCATGTCGCGCACTCTGGCGATAGTCGCAAGCGTCGCATTGGCACTACTCCCAGGCGCCTGCTCACGGCCTGAACCGAAGGCCGATACGCCGCCTGCTGCCTACTTCGACAACAGCGGCCATGCGGATGCCTGGAGCGGCGGATCGCGAATGGTCGAGATCGCGACGCCCAAGGGCAAATTCCACGTCTGGGTGAAACGCGTCGGCAACAATCCCAGGCTGAAGCTGCTGCTGCTCCATGGCGGGCCCGGCGCCACCCACGAATATCTCGAAGCGTTCGACAGCTTCCTGCCGAAAGAAGGCGTGGAATATTATTACTACGACCAGCTCGGATCGGGGAACAGCGACGCCCCCAATGACGACGACCTGTGGACGATCCCACGCTTCGTCTCCGAAGTCGACCAGGTTCGCCAGGCGATCGGCGGGACCAGGGACAATTTCTGCCTCTATGGCCAAAGCTGGGGCGGCCTGCTCGCGATCGAATATGCGCTCGCCCACCAGGATCAGCTCAAATGCCTGGTCATTTCCAACATGATGGCCTCGATCCCGGCCTACAACGACTATGCAAACCGCGTGCTCAAGCCGCAGATGGACCCGGCGTCGCTGAAGCTCGTCGAGCAACTGGAAGCGCAGGGAAAGACCGACGATCCGCGGTACATGGGCGTGTTGGTCCCGCAATTTTACGAGAAGCACATCCTACGCCGACCGGCCGCCGAGTGGCCCGACGGGGTCAATCGCGGCTTCGCCCACATCAACCGGCATCTCTACACGTTGATGCAGGGCCCAAGCGAGCTCGGCGCGAGCGGGCGTACCGCGAACTGGGACCGCTTTGCCGACCTGAAACGGATCAACGTCCCGACCCTCGTGATGTCGGGCAAATATGACACGATGGACCCGGCTTACATGGCAAGGATGGCGAAGCAGTTGCCGCATGGCGAGCTGGCGGCGACCAACGGCAGCCACATGGCTCTCTATGACGATCAGCAGGCCTACTTCGCGAAGCTGACCGCGTTCTTGCGCAAATTCAGATAGTTATTCCGCCGCCTTGCGCGTCATCCGCTCGCGGAAGCGTTTCGCCCAGCCGGCGATCCCGCGTTGTTCGCTGCGCTCGACCGCCAGCGCGTCGGCCTCGACGTCGGCGGTGATCACCGATCCGGCGCCGACGATCGCGCCGTCACCGATCGTCACCGGCGCCACCAATGCCGCGTTCGACCCGATGAACGCTCCGGCGCCAATCACCGTGCGGTACTTACCGAACCCGTCGTAATTGCAGGTGATGGTTCCCGCGCCGATGTTCGCTTTCGCGCCGATCTCGGCATCGCCGACGTAGGACAAGTGGTTGACCTTGGCGCCGTCTGCGACCTCGGCCTTCTTCAGCTCCACGAAATTGCCGACCTTGGTGCGGTCGCCGAGCCGCGTTCCGGGCCGAATGCGGGCGAAGGGCCCGATGCTCGCCTTGGCGCCGATCACCGCGCCCTCGATATGGCTGAATGCCTTGATCACCGCGCCCTCGGCCACTTCGACGCCGGGCCCGAACACCACGTGCGGCTCGACCGTCACATCGCGCGCCAGCCGCGTATCGTAGGCGAACCAGACGCTCTCGGGATCGATCAGGGTCGCCCCCTGCTCCAGCACCTGCTCGCGCCGGCGGCGCTGCCATTCCAGCTCCAGATGCGCGAGCTCGGCACGGCTGTTGACGCCCGCCGTCTCATAGGGGTCGCCTTCGATGACGACGGCCTCGCGTCCCTCGGCGGCCGCGATATTGACCACGTCGGGGAGGTAATATTCCTTCGCCGCATTGTCGTTCCGGACCTCGCTCAGCCAGCGGAACAGGTCGCTCGCACGAACCGCCATCATGCCGGAGTTGCACAGCGGGACCGCCCGCTCTTCCTCGGTCGCGTCGCGATACTCGACCATCTTGGCGATGCGGTCGCCCTCGCCGAGGACGATGCGCCCATATTTGGCCGGGTCCGCAGGACAGGAGGCGAGGACGACCACCCCGGGACCGCCGCTGCCATCGAGCCGGTCGAGCATCCGCCGCAGCGTGTCCGCCTCGACGAACGGCGTGTCGCCGTAAAGGATCAGGACCGCTCCATCATAGCCGCGAAGCGCGTCCGCGGCCTGCTGGACCGCGTGCCCGGTCCCCTTCTGCTCGGCCTGGTGAGCGACCACCACGTCGCGCCCTTCGAGCGCCAGCTCGACCTGGTCGCGGCCCTTGCCGACGACGACGACCCGCTTGTCGGCACCGAGCGCATCGACGCGGTCGAGCAGGTGCAGCAGCAGCGGCCGGCTGGCGATAGGGTGCAGCACCTTGTGGGTATCGGAGCGCATGCGCGTGCCCTGGCCCGCGGCAAGGATCACGACGGCAAAACGGCGCTGGTCGGTCATCGTCCGCGCAATGGCATGGCGCCCCGGCAAGCGCCAGAGGCGAGCGCGCCGTGGAAGCTGTCCAGATAGGCTGCGTTGCCGCGGACCCCATGCGCGTGACCTCGACTTTACGGGTGATCGCCAGCGCCTCGTCACAACGACCAAAAAAATGGGCGGCTCCCGCGAGGGAACCGCCCAGCAATCTCGAAAGGCCGGAGGCCTAGAAGACGTTCATATAATATTCGTTGCCAACGAAGCCCATCTTCTGGACGTGCGCCCGCTTGGTCACCGCCAGCACCTCGTCGACCAGCTCGTAACGCGCGGTCGCGTCGGGCTGCAGGTGAAGCTCCGGGATGGGGTTCATCTGCTGCGTGACGTCGAGATACTGCCGCAGCTGCTGGAGGTTCACGGGATTGCCGTTCCACAGCACCTGGCCCTGGGCCGTGACCACGACCTTGTTCTTCTGCGGCTCGATCGGCGGCGGCGGGTTGTTCGGCTGGTTAACCGGCAGATCGAGCTTCACCGCGTGCGTCTGGATCGGGATGGTGATGATGAACATGATCAGGAGGACCAGCATGACGTCGATCAACGGCGTCGTGTTGATATCCAGCATCGGCTCGCCTGAGTCATTGGCGCCGGTGGTTTGCATTGACATCGCGAATAACTCCTATTCGGCGCGCACGCCCTGCAGCGGCGGCGGCTCGGAGATGAACCCGACGCGCTGGAAGCCGGCCTGCTGCATGGTGATGATCGCTGCACCGATGCACTTGTAATGCGTGTTGATATCCCCGCGGATATGCGCCTCGGGCATATTCTCTTCGGTGATGTTCTGGACGCCGCCGACCTTCTTGATCTGGTCCTCGAGCTTCTTGACCGCGCGGTCGAGCAGGTCCGCCTGGGTGACCTTGGTCAGGTTCCAGTAGACTTCGCAGGTCCCGCCGGGGCCGTTCTTGACGAACAAAGAGACGTTCTCCGGCTTGGTCGTCGTCGCCTCGAACCGGACCTTCGGAAGCTGCAGCGGAATGGTCTGGATGACGACCGGAACCGTGATCAGGAAGATGATCAGGAGCACGAGCATCACGTCGGTCAGCGGAACGACGTTGATGTCCGACATCGCGGCATCTTCTTCTTCGTCTTGGATTACTTGTCCTGCCATGAGGCGGGTGTCTTTCCTTCAGTGCAACCGAGCGAAGGTCCGGCCCGAGGCACCGGGCCGGCCCTTCGGTTCGAAATTACTTCGCGGCCGTCGGCTGGCGGACGGGCTCGGTGCCCGGCTGCGCCGGAGCGGTGCCGGTGCGCGCCTGCGCCGTCGTGCGAGCGCCGCCGGTGCCACCGCCGCCGGCCATGCGCGGCTTCACCGCGCCACCCGACATCAGGTAGCCGTGAAGGTCGTTGGTGAAGGCCGCGAGGTCCTCCATGATCGACTTGTTGCGGCGGATGAGCCAGTTGTAGGCGAGCACGGCGGGAACCGCGACGACGAGGCCGAGCGCGGTCATGATCAACGCCTCTCCGACCGGGCCGGCAACCGCGTCGATCGACGCCTGTCCGGCGGCGCCGATCTTGATCAGCGCGCGGTAGATGCCGACGACGGTGCCGAACAGACCGATGAACGGCGCGGTCGACCCGACCGTCGCGAGGAACGCCAGACCTTCGCCGAGCCGAGCGCCGATCGCGCCCTGGCTGCGCGCCAGGCTGTTCGACATCCAGTCGTGCTGGTCGACGGGGTCGGTCAGCTTGCCGTGCTGCTCCTGCGCGAGCAGGGCGTCATCGACGATCGCGCGATAGGCGCTCTTCTGCTCGAGCTTCGTGGCGGCCTCGCGCAGGTTGGGCGAGTTCCAGAAGCTGGCGCGCACCTTGCGGCCCTGGGCGATGATCTTCTGCTGCTGCATCAGCTTGGTGAAGAGGATGTAGAACGAGAAGATCGACATGATGACGAGGATCGCGAACACGGAGATCGCGATGATGCCGCCCTGCTGGAGAGCGGGAATCAGGCCGTAAGGGTTTGCGCCTGCGGCGGGTGCTGCTTGCATGTGCGTACTTTCCTTCTGAAATCGTTTTTTTGAAACGTGTTACTGGTCCGCGAGGACCCAACGGATCGGGGGTGTCGTAACGGTATCCGACGTCGGATTGCCGTTGCTGTCACGAGCCGGGACGAACTTGGCGCGGCGCCGCAGGATGCTGCAGGTCGCCGAGTCGAGCGAGCCGTTGCCGGTCGACCGCGTCAGCGTGCAGCCCGTCACCCGCCCGTCGGCCCCGATGCTGAGCTGCGCCACGGCCGTGCCTTCGGCGCCAGCCGACTGAGCGGCGGCCGGATAATCGTCGGCGCTGAACAAAGTCCGCAAATCGCCCCGCGCGCTGGTCGCCGACTGCGTCTTGCGCGGCGGCGGAGGCGGCGGAGGCGGAGGCGGCGCATGGCTGACCACCGGGAGTGGCGGCGGCGAAGGCGGCGGAATCGCTTCCTGCACCTGGATCGGAGGCGGAGTCGTGTTCACCCGAACCAGAGGCGGCGGGACCATCGGCGGCGGCGGGACCTTGGGCATGTCCTTCGGCGGCGGCGGCGGTTCCTCGGGTGGCGGCGGCTCTTCCTCGACGTCGAACGTCTTCAGGTCCTGCACTGTCTTCTTGATCACGTTGTAGGCAAGACCCGTAACGATTGCGTAGCCCAGGGCGAACTGGAGCACGACGACGAAGATGATCGCCAGCGTCCGGTTACCGCTGAGTTCCTTGCGTTGGGCGTAAGACATTAACCCAATAATCTCCTCGACACGCCGTGGATTCTCACGGCCAGGAAGGGCGGATTGACGCGCGCCCTGCCTGCTGTGTGGAATCGCCAATGTATCAACATATCATCAGCGACAAGCGCCTGTCCTTATCTCCGGCTCAAAGGTCACGCAACGGATTTTGTTCCACAGGCGGAAGGCCGCGCCTCAGGAGTGGGGCCATGCACCCGCGAAGGAGGCGATTTCGACCCCGACACCGGCAGCTTCCGGATAGACGTCGGGCTTGGACGTCCGGATGCGCAGCGCCCTGACCCCGCGATAGGCGGCCACGCGGTCGAAGATGGCGTGGGCGAGCGTCTCCTGGAGGTTGTAGCGCCGGGCCGACGCGATCTCCTGCACTTCCCTGCGCAGGAAGTCGTAGTTCCAGGCGTGCTCGGGGTCGTCGGCCGGCGGCATGGCGACATCGTCGAGCCAGATTTCGACGGTCACCAGCAGCCGCTGCGGAGCGCCCACCTCGAAGTCGTGAAAGCCGATGTCGGCGCTGACCTCGAGCGATTCGAGCAGGATCCGCGCCGAGCGAACCTTCAGGGATTCCGGCGCGAGGCCGACCAGCTTCGGCTCGGCCGTCATCGGCCCTCCAGGAACTGGACGTCGCGGCCGAGGCCGAGGAAGCGCTGGCCCGAATCGATCACCAGCGTCTGGCCGGTCACCGACCGAGCGCCGGCGAGATAGCGAATCGCGTCGGCGACATCGGCCGGCTCGACCCCGCGCCCGAGCGGATTATGTGCGTGCATCGCCTCATAATTCTCCTCGCTTTGCCCACTCGAGCGCAACATCAGCGCCGGAGCGACCCCGTTCACCCGAATCCGTCGGCCGGCAAAGGCGCGCGCCGCCAGTTCGGTGAGCCCGGCCAGCGCCTGCTTGGACACAGTATAGCTGAGATAATCGGGGTTGGGCGAAGCGAGCTTCGAATCGAGCAGGTTGACCACCGACGCGTCCGACCTGCCGTCATGCGTTCCGGCGAAGCGCTCTATCAGCAGCGCCGGCGCGCGGACGTTGACCGCCATGTGCGCATCGAACTCGCCGACGTCGAACTCGCCGAAGCCGTCCCACGCGAAGCGCGCGGCGTTGTTGACCAGCAAGCGCACGGGCGGGAGGCCGGAGGCGGCCGCGAAGATTCGTTCGGCGCAATCGGCCTGCGCCAGGTCTGCGACGGCCGTCACGGCGCCTTCCGGAACTGCATCGCCGTCATGGTGGACGTGCGCGATCACGGTCCAGCCATCGGCGAGAAGGGCGCGGGCGATCTCCGCCCCGACCCTCTTGCCGGCACCGGTCACAATGGCGGTACCAAGCGAAGTCATTGGAGCCTCCATATCCTCCCCCGGATTTCCGGGGGAGGGGGACCAGCGTAGCTGGTGGAGGAGCCTTCCCGGGCGATGCAAAAGACCCTTCCACCGCCTTCGGCGGTCCCCCTCCCCTGCAAAAGCAGGGGAGGATAAGAGGCGTCAATGCCCGAGACCCGCCCACCCATCGACCTGCAGGGCGTAAGCCTCGCCGAGCTCCAGCGGCTGATCGACCAGCGCCGCCTGCCCCCGGTCGACAAGTGGCAGCCCGAACGCTGCGGCCATTCGGACATGCGCATCGCCCGCGATGGCACCTGGTACCATCAGGGCACGCCGATCCGTCGTCCGGCGATGGTGCGGCTGTTCTCGACCATCCTGCGACGGGAGCCGGACGGCCGCCACGTCCTCGTCACCCCGGTCGAAAAGCTCGATATTGACGTCGACTCGACCGCCTTCAGGGCGGTTGAGATGCAAACGGAAGAACAAGGCCGCAGCCGCCGCGTCGCCTTCCGCCTCGACAGCGGCGATGCAGTGATCCTCGGGCCCGAGCATCCACTTCGCCTCATCGAGGTTGAGCACGGTGCTTCGCCTCGAATCCTGGTCCGCCACGGACTCCAAGCCGAGCTCACCCGCCCTGTTTATTACGAGCTGGCCGAGATCGCGCTCGCCGAAGGCCATCGGCCGCCCGGCGTCTGGAGCCAGGGCATCTTCTTCCCCCTGGACGGGACCGCATGACTCTCGTCGAGCGGCTCCGCGCCGCGCTTTCCTCGGAGCCGTCGGCGTCGCCGCTGGAGGGCGACCTGCCCGAGCTGCGCGCCGCCGCCTCGGTGCCGGCCGCGGTTCTCGTCGCGATCACCGAGCGGGAGAGCCCCGGCGTGATCCTCACCGTTCGCCGCGACGACATGCGCACCCACGCCGGCCAGGTGGCCTTCCCCGGCGGGCGCATCGACCCCGGCGAGGATGCGATCGCAGCGGCCCTGCGCGAGGCGCAGGAGGAACTCGGGATGGAGCCCGCGCTGGTCATGGTGGCCGGCGCGATCGAGCCGTACCGGACCGTGACCGGCTTCCGCGTCACCCCGGTGGTCGGCGCGGTGCCGCCGGACCTCGACCTCGCGCCGCACGAGCATGAGGTCGCCGACTGGTTCGAAGCCCCGCTCGATTTCCTGATCGATCCAGCCAACCATCTCCGCCGCAGCGCCTTGTTCCAGGGCCACGAGCGCCACTATTACGAGATCGTCTGGAACGGCCGGCGGATCTGGGGAGCGACTGCGGCGATGATCATCAACCTGTCGCGGCGGCTCCAGTGGAGCTGAAGCTCGATCCCGCCAAGTGGCTGAAGATCCGCGGCATCCGCCGCCTGCTGGACGCGCTCGGCGCCGGCGAGGGCCTGACCCGCTATGTCGGTGGCGCCGTCCGCGACGACCTGCTGGGGCTGCCCGTCAACGACATCGACCTTGCGACGCGGCTGCGGCCCGAAGAGGTCGTGGTCCGCCTCGAGGCGGCGCGGATCAAGGCCGTGCCGACCGGGATCGACCACGGCACGGTGACGGCGATCAGCGACGGCCATCCGTTCGAGATCACCACTCTGCGGCGCGACGTCTCGACTGACGGGCGCCGCGCCACGGTCGCCTTCACCGACGACTGGAAGGAAGACGCGGCGCGCCGCGACTTCACCATCAACGCGCTTTCCGCCGATCCGGTGACGGGCGAGCTGTTCGATTATTTCGGCGGCCTCGATGACCTCCGCTCGCGGCACATCCGCTTCATCGGCGACCCGCTCGAGCGAATCGCCGAGGATCACCTGCGAATCCTGCGGTTCTTCCGCTTCCACGCGCGGTTCGGAAGCGGCGCGCCCGACGCCGAAGCGCTGGACGCCTGCACAGCACGCGCCAACGACCTCATGGCCCTGTCGCGCGAGCGCATCGCCGACGAGCTCCTGAAGCTGCTCGGCCTCGGCGATCCCAGCGCCACGGTCGAGATCATGCTCGAGCGGAACATTCTCAAGCCCGTCCTACCCGAGATCGAACGAGCTCGATTGCCGCGGCTGAAAGCACTGATCGCGGCCGAGCAGGAGGCGGCGATCGACCCCGACTCGCTCCGGCGGGTTGCCGCCTTGCTGCCGCGCGATGCGGCGCTCGCCGAGGACATCGCGGCGCGGCTTCGGCTTTCAAACAAGGCACGCAGGCGCCTCGCCTGTGCTGCCGCCACCGAGCTGTTCAGGAGGCGCGAGGAGCTCGGCTATCGCGCGGGGATCGAATGTGCGGTGGACCGGCTGCTGCTGGCCGGCCGGACCGCCGATGCCACTGCTCTCGCCGCATGGAAGGCGCCGCGCCTTCCGATCGGCGGCGGTGCGCTCATCGCCCGCGGCCTTCCCGAAGGGCCGATCGTCGCCCGCACGCTGCGCCAGATCGAGGACGCGTGGGTCGATTCGGGTTTTCCGGGCGGCGACGAGCTGGAGCGCATCGTCGGCGCGGCCATCGAGCGCAACAAGCCCTAGAAACGCAGCCGGAAGCTCAGCCCCACCTTGCGCGACTTGGGCGCGCGGCCATCGGGCTTGATCTCGCTCGGGCTGCTCCGCCTGGTGACGCTGAACAGGCCGAGGCCGATGCGCCCATTGGGCATGACCGCCGTGTCCGCGATCATCCCCGTCTGGCGGATCGGGGACGCATCGAACGCCGCCGGCGGGCGGACGATCCGCAGCTCCGGAGCGCGCGGGCTGAAGCGGTGCGGCTGCACGGGGGCTAGCGGGACGGTGAGGATGGGGGCCGCGGGCGCGGCACCGGCCACGCCGATCGTGCAAATGCCAATGGCAAGCCATCGCACCACGGCCGATCCACTCCCTGTCCAGGTCGCCTAACCCCGGCGGGAGCAGTGAGTTCCGCTGCGGCTGGTCTCGTCCCGGAGCGGGTCAGCGGCGGCGCGAGCGCCAGTAATCGAGCGCGGCGTCGGCCTCGAGCGGCTTGGCGAAATAATAGCCCTGCCCCGAGGCGCAGCCGAGGGTGGCGAGAGTCGTCGCCAGCTCGACCGTCTCGATCCCCTCGGCGGTGGTCGACATTCCGAGCGCCTCGGCGAGGCTCAGCACCGCGCGGACGATGGCGACGCTATCGGGGTCGACCATCATTCCCGAAACGAAGCTGCGGTCGATCTTGAGGACGTCGATGGGCAGCCGCTGCAAATAAGCCAGGCTGGAGTAACCGGTGCCGAAATCGTCCATGGCCACGGTCGCATCGAGCGCCTTCAGTGAATCGAACACCCGGGTCGCCCGCGCCGGATCCTGGACGATCGAGCTCTCGGTCAGCTCGAGCGTGAGGCGGTCGCCGCTGAGGCCGCTCGACTTCAGCGCGCTTTCGACGACTTCGGCGATATTGTCGCGCGCGACCTGGATCGCGGACAGGTTGACGCCGACGTAGAGCGGCAGCTTTTCGCCTGTCTCCTGGTCCCAGTCGGCAAGCGTCTGCGCCGCCTTATCCATCGCCCAGCGGCCGAGATGAAGGATCAGCCCCGATTCCTCGGCGACCGGAATGAACTCGGTCGGGCTGATCTCTCCGCGGTCTTCATGGTTCCAGCGAGCCAAGGCCTCGAAGCCGGCGACATCGCCCGTCTTCAGGTTGATCAGCGGCTGGTAGAAGAGCTTGAGCTGGTCCTTGTCGAGCGCCCGGCGAAGCTCGGTCTCGATCGAGAAGCGGCGCCTCGCCTCGGTGGCCTGCTTCGGCTCATAGACTTGAGGCTTGCCGGCGAGCTTGGCCTGCTTGACCGCGAACTGGGCGTTGCGGAACAGTTCCTCCGGATCCTGCGCGGCGTTCATTAATGCCAGGCCGATCGCGCATTCGACGCGGATCTCGAGGTCGGAAATCTTGAAAGGAGTCGCCATCACCTGCTGGATGCGCTCGGCGGCCTTCAGCGCGTCCGCGATCCCGCGGCGCAGCGAGACGAGGACTCCGAACTCGTTGCCGCCGGTCCGGGCGAGCACATCGCCCGCGCGGAGCGCGAGGATCAGCCGTCGGGCGAAGGTGATCAGCAGCTCGTCCCCGGCGAGACTGCCCATGCTTTCGTTGATTCGGCTGAAGCGCAGCATGTCGACGACCAGCACCGCATGCTCGAGGTCGCGCGCGACCTTCTCGCCCGCCTGCTCGATCGCCTCGGTGAAGGCGAGGCGGTTGGGCAGGCCCGTCAGGCTGTCGCGCAGCATCTCGGCGCGGAGCGTCCGCTCCGCCTGCACCTCGACGGTGCGGTCGACCACGCTCAGCAGGCAACGGGCTGCGGAGGCGCGGCGCTTGGGCAGCGGCGCGAGCTTCACCCGGAAGTAGCGCGAGGCGACGCCCTCGCCGTCCTTGAAGTCGAGCTCGCCAGCCACGCTGCTGCCGTCGAAGAACGCCTGCAGCAATTCCGCGATGGGGCCGGATTTCAGGCAGTCCGCCTCGTTCCAGTCGCTTGCCGTGCAGGCCGACAATTGCACCGTGTCGAAGAAGCGGCTGTTGTGCGCAGCGACGGTAAGCTTGGCACCGGCAGCGCGCTCGATGATCGCCGCGGCGATCGGAAGTGCATCGAGCAAGCCGGTATCGTCCGCAGTCGCGATGTGCGGTTTCGCGCCGGAATTGTCCGTCCGCCGCTGCCTTTCGGAGCGCGGCAGCCGGTGTGCTGCAGCCTGCATGGGCAGCGTCTATGAAGCAGAGGAGTTAATTCTCGGTATCTTCTTCCCTCTGCGCCCCGTTGTTAACCCAGTTACGGTTAACCGCTCATCCGAAGCGGTTGTTTCGCGGGAAACCGATCGGCGGCATGCGCCCCGCGGCGCCGCGCGCCGCCCGCCACGGGGCGAGGTCAGTCTCGGTCCGGGTCCGCCCGCTCTCCCCGCCCAGCGTCCAGCTGAGGCCGTCTTCCAGCCGAAAGGCGACAGCATCGCTGAGCCCACCGTCCCGATATCTCTGAAGGGTGACGCCCTGCCCTCGCGCCAGCTCGGGGAGCTCGGCCAGCGGGAATACCAGCATCTTGCGATTCTCGCCGACGACGGCGACCGCGTCGGCTCCCGCCGCGACCGCCCGCACGACGGCGACCTTCGCTCCCGGCCGGACATTGACCAGCTGCTTGCCCTTGCGCGTCTCGGCCGAGGTCGCTTCCCCGCTGGTCACGAAGCCCTTTCCGTCGGACGATGCGACCAGCAGCTTCATTTCGGGACGGACGACCAGCAGCTGGACGATATCCACCTCGGCGTCGAGGTCGATGAACAGGCGCACCGGCTCGCCGAAACCCCGAGCGCTCGGCAACTTGTCCCCGGCCAGCGTGTACACCCGGCCGTTGGACGCGAAGAGCGCGAGGCGGTCGGTGGTCTGGGCGTGGAAGTGAATGCAGGGGCCGTCGCCTTCGCGCCATTTCAAGTCGCCGACCTGCTCGAGAGCGAGGTGGCCCTTCATCGCCCGGATCCACCCGCGCTGCGAAAGGATGACCGTGATCGGCTCCTTCTCGATCATCGCCGACCAGTCGATCTCCCGCGCCGGGGCGACCTCCTCGATCCGGGTTCGCCGCTCGTCGCCGAACTTGCCCCTGACCCCCTCGAGGTCCTTCTTGAGCCGGTTGCGCTGCTTTCGCGGGCTCTCGATCAGCGCGGCGAGGTCGGCGCGCTCCTTGGCGAGTGCGTCGCGCTCCTTGGCGATCTCCATTTCCTCCAGCTTCCGCAGGCTCCTCAGGCGCATGTTGAGGATCGCCTCGGCCTGGCGATCGGAGAGCGAGAATTCCGCCATCATCACCGTCTTGGGCTCATCCTCGGTTCGGATGATCTCGATCACCCGGTCGAGGTTGAGGAAGGCAACGAGGAAGCCGTCGAGCAACTCGAGGCGCTCATCAATCTTGCCGATCCGCACCTGGCTGCGGCGCACCAGCACCTCGATCTGGAAGGCAAGCCAGGCGGTGAGCGTCTGCCTGAGGCTCATGACCCCGGGCGTGCGGGTGGCGTCGAGCACGTTGAGGTTGAGCGGGAAACGGATTTCGAGGTCGGTGAGGCGGTAGAGGCTCTCGAGCAGAAGGTCGGGATCGACAGTTCGCGCCCGCGGCTCGAGGACCAGGCGCACCGCCTCGTCGCTCTCGTCCTTCACGTCGGCGAGAATAGGCAGCTTCTTGTCGGCGATCAGCTGGGCGATCTGCTCGATCAGTTTCGCCTTCTGCACACCGTAGGGCATCTCGCTGACCAGCAGGTGCCAGCCGCCACCCTTTTCGCGCTCGACCTCGACCTTGGCGCGCACCCGGAAGGACCCGCGGCCAGTAACATAAGCAGAAGCGATCGTGTCGCGGCTATCGACGAGAATTCCGCCGGTGGGGAAATCCGGGCCGGCGACAAAGTCCATTAGAGCGCTGTCTTCGGCCTTGGGATTGTCGATCAAGTGCACCGCGGCATCGATCAGCTCGCCGACATTGTGCGGCGGGATCGAGGTCGCCATCCCCACCGCGATCCCGCTCGCGCCGTTGGCGAGCAGGTTTGGGAACAGGCCGGGGAAGACTTCCGGCTCTTCCTCTTCCCCATTGTAGGTGGGCCGGAAGTCGACGGCGCCTTCGTCGATGCCCGACATCAGCGCCATGGCGACGGCGGTCAGCTTGGCTTCGGTGTAGCGGTAGGCGGCGGCATTATCGCCGTCGATGTTGCCGAAATTGCCCTGTCCGTCGACCAACGGGTAGCGCAGCGCGAAATCCTGCGCGAGGCGGACCATCGCGTCATAGACCGACTGGTCCCCGTGCGGGTGATATTTGCCGATCACGTCGCCGACGACGCGGGCCGATTTCTTGTAGGCGCCCGCGGGATCGAGCCGGAGCAGGCGCATCGCCCACAGCAGGCGCCGATGGACCGGTTTCAGTCCGTCGCGGACATCGGGCAGCGAGCGCGCGGTGATCGTCGAGAGCGCATAGACGAGGTAGCGCTCCGAAAGCGCGGCGTCGAAGGGCGTGTCGATGGTGGTCGAGGGAAGGTCGTCAGGCTGCATTCGCGCTGCCTAGCAAGGCGGCAGCCGCCCCGCCACGGCTTCGACGGACGAAATCTACTCGGCGGCGACGGCGCCAGGCTGCGGCCACCCGCCGGCGGCATCCTCCAGCGCCGTCTTCATCTCGGTGAGCAGCCATTCGCGGAAGCGCTTCACCTTGGGGATGGTGCGGCGCTCGCTCGGATAGACCAGCCAATAAGCCCAGCCGCGGGTCGAGACCCGCTCGGGGAACAGCATCACCAGCCGCCCCGCCGCGACGTCGCCCTTCCACAACAGCGGCGTCAGCAGCGCGAAGCCCTGCCCCGCCATGGCCGCATGGCCCTCGTTCGACTGGTTGTCGAGGCGGATGCCGGCCTTGCGGAAAATCGAATCGTCCGCGGGCACCCCATTGTCGGCGAACCATTGCTGCCACCATTCGTCGCTCGGTCCGATGCGATTGAGGTAGGGCAGATCGCCCGGCTCCAGCTTGCGGCCGAGCCTGCCCTCGGCCTCGGCGATGCACGCCGGGCTCGCCATCGGGGTGAAGCTCGACGTGAAGAGTTCGTGGTGCTCGAGCCCCTCCCACCCGCCGCGCCCGGCGCGGATCCCGACGTCGGCGTCGCCCGAGCGCAAATCGACCACCTCGTTGCTCGTGGTCATTCGGACGGCAAGGTCTGGGTGCTCCATCTGGAACGCGCCGAGTCGCCACGCGAGCCAGGTATTGGCGAACGTATGCGTGGTCGTCACGGTCAGCAGCGCCTCGTCCTCCTGGCGATGACTGGCAAACGCGGCCTCGATGGCATCGAAGGCACCGGTCAAGGCCGGCAGCAGCCGCGCCCCGAGGGGCGTCAACCGAACTCTCCCCCGCTCGCGCACGAACAAGGGCGCGCCGAGCCGCTCCTCGAGGCTCTTTACCTGATAGGAGACCGCGGCCTGGGTCATCCCAAGCTCGGCGGCGGCGGCGGTGAAATTCTCGGTGCGCGCAGCGGCTTCGAAGGCCCTGACGGCAGCGAGTGGAGGCAAGCGTCGCATCGGTGAAGTTGATAAGGCAGCTTTATCGACATTGTCGAGCGTTTGATTGGCGGAACGACGGGGTCTTTTCTACATAGGCTTTACCGCCGGCGGTGGAGGACTTTCCATCCCTCCCCTCCCAGCCCCCGAAGCCGCCGGCGGTAAACAACAGGAAAGGAAGCGTGCCATGATTTATGGCCTTAGCCCCCGTGCGTTCATCGAAAACGGACCCGCCGTGCAAGCGATGCAGGCGAGTGCTTCGCGCTCGACCGCGCGGTCGTGGCGCGCGCTCGACCCCAACCTCCGGCTCGCTCTCGTCGAGCAGGCGCTGAAGCCCGCCAACGACCTGATCGACGCCTATCCGCCGGCGCTTTGAGCCAGCGGCAAGCAAGGAGATGATCACCATGATCGATGAGATTTTCGACCGCAGCTACCGGCAGGCCCGGTCGCCGCTCAACAGCAGCCTGTTCGACGGCATCGCCGCCATTGGCCGCAAGCTCAACGACAGCTTCGAGGTCCTCCACCGAATCGAGTGGAGCGCGCCCTGGGAGTCGAAGAGCCGCAAGGTTCAATGCCGCTGAGCGCAAAACGGGGAGCGCGGGCCGGCACGCAGCCCGCGCTCCTCATGCCAACCAGTCTCGGAGCCGGGCGGAGGCTTGATTGCGACGGGGCGGCGGCTCGCCTATAGCCGCCGCTCCGTTTTGCACTGCCGCTGGAGTGACGCTTACCACATGGCTCGCCGCCGCCAGATCTACGAGGGCAAGGCCAAGATCCTCTATGAGGGTCCGGAGCCCGGCACCCTGATCCAATATTTCAAGGACGATGCGACGGCGTTCAACGCGCAGAAGCGCGGTACCATCAGCGGCAAGGGCGTGCTGAACAACCGCATCTCCGAGCGAATCTTCACCGCGCTGCAGGGCATCGGCGTGCCCACCCACTTCATCCGCCGCCTCAACATGCGCGAGCAGCTCATTCGCCAGGTCGAGATCATCCCCATCGAAGTGGTGGTGCGCAACGTCGCCGCGGGCTCGCTGTCGAAGCGCCTCGGCATCGAGGAAGGCACGCAGCTGCCGCGCACGATCATCGAATATTATTACAAGGACGATGCGCTCGGCGATCCGATGATCTCCGAGGAACATATCGCCTGCTTCGGCTGGGCCAGCCAGGAAGAGATGAACGACATCGCGGATATGGCGATCCGCGTGAACGACTTCCTCAGCGGCATGTTCGCCGCGATCGGCATCCGCCTTGTCGACTTCAAGCTCGAGTTCGGCCGCGTGTGGGACGGCGACTACGCCCGCATCATCCTCGCCGACGAGATCAGCCCGGACGGCTGCCGCCTGTGGGACGTCAAGTCGAACGAGAAGCTCGACAAGGATCGCTTCCGCCAGGACCTCGGCGGCGTGGAGGAAGCCTATCAGGAGGTCGCACGGCGGCTCGGCCTACTGCCGGCCGACGACGAGACCGCGGTTCTCGACTTCGACCAGCATCGCAAGAAGCGGGGCAAGTAGGCCTCAGCCTTCGATCACCTGGAAATGGGTCACCTCCGGCTCCAGCTCGAGCAGGAAGTCGGGGTCGAAGTCATAATATTTCGCCTTCACTAGGTCGTCGCCGGCGAAGCGGTGGATCGCCTCGAGGTCGTCCCACAGGGTGAACATCTCTATGTGGACGATGTCGCCCTCGCGCCGGTGGAGGCACCAGGCCCCGCGGTTTCCTTCGGTTGATCGGT
>DASUXP010000234.1:0-10677 GCA_036377835.1 Sphingomicrobium sp.
TGCCGAATCTACACCTTCATCACCACCTTGCTCTACGTTCTCGAGGCCGCGGCGGAGCATGGCAAGAGCGTGTGGGTGCTCGACCGGCCCAATCCGGCGGGACGGCCGATCGAAGGGCTGACGCTGCGTCCTGAGTGGGAGAGCTTCGTCGGCGCGGGGCCGATCCCGATGCGCCACGGGCTGACGCTGGGCGAGCTTGGCAAATGGTTCGTCGATCATTTCAAGCTCGACGTCGATTATCGTGTGATCGAGATGGACGGGTGGAAGCCGGACGAAGCGCCGGGCTTCGGTTGGCCGCCCGAGCGCGTCTGGATCAACCCCAGCCCCAATGCCGCCAACCTCAACATGGCGCGGGCTTATGCGGGCACGGTGATGCTCGAAGGGACGACGCTGAGCGAGGGCAGGGGCACGACCCGCCCGCTCGAGCTGTTCGGCGCGCCCGACCTGGAGCCGTTGCGGATCATGGCCGAGATGGAGCGCTTGGCGCCCGAATGGCTCGCCGGCTGCAAGATCCGCGACATCACCTTCCAGCCGACCTTCCACAAGCATTCGGGCGAAATGTGCCGGGGGCTGTTCATCCATGCGGAAGGGTCGTTCTACGACCATGGCGCGTTCAGGCCGTGGCGGCTGCAGGCGCTCGCGTTCAAGGCGATCCGCGGGCTCTATCCCGACTATCCGCTGTGGCGCGATTTCCCCTACGAATATGAATTCGACAAGCTGGCCATCGACGTGATCAACGGTTCGCCGCTGCTCCGCGAATGGGTCGATGTCGAGGACTCGGCTCCCGCCGACCTCGACGCGCTCGCGGTCCCCGACGAGCGCGACTGGCAGGAGCAGCGCGAGCTGTACCTGCTCTACTGATCGACGCGTTCCAGCCCGAGCCACCCGGCCATCAGCCGCAGCTCGGCATCCATCCGCTCCTTCGCGTCGGCCGGTGCATCCGTTTCCCACGTCACCTGCCGCGCCAGCAGGCGCGAGCGCTGACGGTCGGCCTTGAGGTCGACGCGGCCGACGAGGCGGTCGCCGAGCAGGAACGGCAGCACGTAATAGCCATGCACCCGCTTCGCCGCCGGCGTGTAGATTTCGATGCGGTAGCGGAAGCCGAACAGGCGCTCGGTACGGCTGCGCTCCCACACCAAAGGATCGAACGGCGCGAGCAGCGCCTGCGCCTCGATCCGGCGCGGGATGCGCGCGTCGCGGTGGAGGTAGGCCGGCGAGCGCCATCCCTCGACGGTCACCGGCGTAAGCACTTGTTCTTCCACGAGCTCGTCGATGGCGATCCGAGCCGGCTCCGGCTTGAGGCGGAAATAATCGCGAAGGTCGCTTGCCGTGGCGACACCCAAGGCATGCGCGGAGCGCTCGATCAATTGGCGCCTGGCGTCCGCCGGCGAGGGCGTCGGCAGCGACAGCACGGCTGGCGGGAGCACCCGTTCGGGGAGATCGTACACCCGTTCGAAGCTCGTCCGCCGGGTCGCGGTCGTCAGCAGCCCGGCCCAGAACAGCCATTCGAGCGCGCGCTTAGCTTCGCCCCAGCCCCACCAGCCGCCGCGGCTCTTGCCCTGATCGAAGTCGGACGCGGCCATCGGCCCTTCGGCGCGGATGCGGTGGAGCACAGTGCCGGCCTCGTGCCGCTTCTCGCCGGCGAAGGCGCGCAGGCTCCCCCAGCCGATCTCGCCGCGCTCGGCCTCGGCCATTCGCCAGTGCAGCAGCGGGTAAAGCTCGAGCGGCACGAGCGAGGCCTCGTGCGCCCAATATTCGAACAGGCTGCGCTTCGACTTCGGTCCCCAGGCGGCGCGGTCGAGCAGGCGGCGGTCATAGCTGCCGAGCCGCGAGAAAGCGGGGAGGTAGTGCGCTCGCGCCAGCACGTTGACGCTGTCGATCTGGTGCAGCGAGAGGCGCTCGACCGTGCGCCGCAGATGGCCGGCATTGACGCTAGCCGGCCGCTTCGCTCCGAAGCCCTGCGCGGCAAGCGCGATCCGCCGCGCGCTTCTCAGGCTGATCTTCTCGGGCGTGCTCATTGGCGGTGCGTAGCCGCGGCGCCGTTCATAGTTAACGAAGAAGTAGGAGGTTCACCGTATCTCCGCTTCTGAATTCGTGGGGAGCGGGCGGGTCCATGGCCACTTTGGGGATCGAGGAAGTCACCGAAAATGCGATCCGCGCCGTCGCGCGCGATTGCGGTTCGCTGTCGATGGAATGCAGCGACGTCGCCGGCTACGTGCAAGGCGTCGCCGGCCGCATCGGCGAGAATCTGAAGATGCTCGACCAGCTCGAGGAAGTAACGACGCGGCTGATGGCCGACCAGGCGCGGGTGTCGGATTCGACCGACGAGGCACGGCTGCTGTCGGAACAGGCAAAGGCCAAGCTCGAGGCGGGCCGCGCGGCGATCGAGGGCACGATCGACGGCTTCAAGGGTCTGACCGAGCTGGTCGTCCAGCTCGGCGAGCGCATGGCCGGCTTCGCCGCCGCGATGAACCAGGTGCAGACCGTTTCATCGACGATCGAGACGATCGCGCGAAAGACCAACATGCTCGCGCTCAACGCGACGATCGAGGCGGCGCGCGCCGGCGACGCGGGACGCAGCTTCGCCGTGGTCGCTGCGGAAGTGAAGAAGCTCGCGCACGACACGCGCGCGGCAACCAGCCAGATCGCTTCGACCATTGGCGAGCTGACCCGCGAGGCGGGAGCCGTCACGACCGAGATCAAGACGGGCGTCGAGCGCAGCCGCGCGGCGCAATCCGGCTTCGGCCAGATCGGCGACACGGTTCGCGAGGTGAGCGAGATCGTCGGCATGGTCGACCGCCAGACAGAGGGCATCGCCCATTCGACCAGCATGATCCAGACCAGCGTTGACCGGGTGAAGGCGGGCCTCACCGACTTCGCCGGCGACGCGCGTGAGAACGGCAGCGAGCTATTGTCGGCGCAAAAGCGCCTCGGCCATCTCGAGATGCTGTCCAACACCATGCTCGACACGCTCGCCAATTCGGGCGCCGAAATCGACGACACGCCCTTCATCCTCAAGGCGCAGGAAGCCGCGCGGCAGATCACGGCCGCGGTGGAGCGAGCCATCGAGGAGGGCGAGATCGGCTTCGATGACGTGTTCGACCGCGACTACCAGGTGGTCGAGGGCTCGAACCCCGTCCAGTACACCGTGCGCTTCAACGATTCCGCGGATCGGCTGGTCCGCCCGGTGCTCGATCGCACCAAGGGCTCCGACACCCGCATCATCGGCTCGGCGATTGGCGACATGAACGGCTATTTGCCGACGCACCTCTCGGAGCGCAGCCATCCGCAAGGGCCGGACCCGGTGTGGAACGACGAGCATTGCCGCAACAAGCGGATCCTGATCGACGACACGACCCGCAACGCACTCGCCAGCGACAAACCGGCGACGCTCGCGACCTATCGCATGGAGCTCGGCGACAAGTTCATCCCGGTGAAGAATGTCTTCGTGCCCTTGTGGTTCAAGGGCCGCCGGTGGGGCAATTTCGAGCTCGCTTATCGGGATGATTGAGCGAATCCCTCTACCGCTTGCGGGAGAGGGAGGGAGCCGCGAAGCGGCGGAAGGGTGAGGGCGTGACGTACGACGCTCCCTCACCCCGCTCGCGCTGCGCGCGAGTCGACCCTCAGGGTTGCCCCTTAACCTCCATCACCGCTTCCTTACGGCGGCATAAACCTCGTCTTTACGCCCTTGGGTTAGGACGGCCGCATAAGGCTTCGCCTTCGAGCATCAGGACGAGGGGAAAAGGATGGCGGTGAATCGGTCTCTCGACCGCGCGGCGGTTGGCGTTGCCGAAGCCCAGCTGGCCCGTGTCGCGGGCGAAGGCTGCGCGCGCCATTCGCACCTCAACGCCCTCCTCGAATCCTCCGGCCCCCACGCCGGCCGCGACCTTTCGGACGCCGTCCACCTGCTGTGCAGCCTTCACGGACGCTACCCGGGCCTGGTGGAGCTCGCGCTTCAGCGCTGCCCCAAGGGACCGGCGCAGGCCTGGCTTGGCCGCGCTTCGGAGGCGTTCGAGCGCGAGCGGCTCTACCTAGTCCGCCTGACCTCGGGCGTCGGGCCCTTGCCGAGTACGCCGGGCGCGGCGGAGACCGAGGCCAGCCTCGTCGCTGCGCGGCACGCGCTGGAGACGCTCGCTTTCTCCGAGCGCAGGGGCTGTGCGCTCGGCGCGGCGACCGCGCTGATCGGTGACTGGTGGCCCATCCGCCGGCTGCTCGATCGCGCCGCGGCCCGGGTCGGCATCGATTGCCCGCCGCCTTCGCTTCCCGATGAAGTGTCGGTCGTCGAGGTGATTAACTCCGCCTCGGACAGCCCGGCGAGCGAGCGGGCCCTGGCGTTCGGGGGAGAGCAGATGCTGCTCCAGCACCGCGCGCTGCTCGACCTGCTCGAAGCCCGGGCCGACGCGCGCGGCGAATATTAAGCCGCTTTCGCGATTTCCCGCTGCTCGTTCGCCGCGTCCGCCGGCTGAGCGGCGGCGGCATCGGTTGCAGCTTTCGACTTGGGGAAGACTAGGCGGGACAGGAGAACGACGGCACCGAGCGCGAAATAGCCGCCGATGGCGATCGTCGGGCTCCACAGCACCATCGCGGAAAGCACGACGCGCAGCCACACAGGGTTGAAGCCGAAGTCCTCGCCGATCGCTTCGCACACGCCGAGGATCGTGTGGGAGCGGAAGGGAAGGGCGACCTGATCGTCTTGCGCTGACATTCTTGGAAACTCCTGGCAAATATCCTGCACCGATCAAAGCAAGAGCCGTGCCAAACTAGAAACCAGTTGCGCTTCAGTGACTTGCGGAGCCCGGAGCGCCGGGAATTGGGAAAGGCCACCAGATACGGCGGCCATCAGTTGGGAATTTGCACCTCATGTTGCAAGTGCGATATTGCATCGCAGCAAAAAGCGCTTGGACGGCGGCTACAGTTCCGAGCGCGCGGGAGCCGAGATCGAATAGCGCAGGCCATCGGTCTCGTAGCTGAGCGCAGCCTTGCCGCCGAGCTCGGACGCGAGGGCCCGGGTCAGCATGCGTGTGCCGAAGCCCTTGCGCTCGGGCTCGCTCACCGGCGGCCCGTCGACTTCCTTCCATTCCATCCGGAACCGCTCGTCCGCATTGCCCCACGAAACCCGCACATAGCCGTCGGGCGAGGAGAGCGCGCCATATTTGGTCGAGTTCGTGGCCAGCTCGTGCAGCGTCATGGCGAGGGTGATCGCGGTTTTGGGGCTGACGGCCATGTCGCTTCCCTGGACGGCGAAGCGCGTGCCCGTGTCGTTGTGGGCATCGAGCGAGTTGGCGACGAGCTCGACGAGGCTGACATTGTCCCAATTCTCTCGCGTGAGGATGCGGTGGGCCGATGCGAGGGCGATGAGGCGGCCGTCGAAGGCGGCGCCCGCTTCCTTCAGCGATCCGCTGCTTTTCAGGCTCTGGTGGGCGAAGCTTTGGACGATGGCCAGAGTGTTCTTCACCCGGTGGTTGAGCTCGGCGACGACCAGCTGCAGGTGGCGCTCGTAGCGCAGCCGGACCTGCTCGGCATCGCGTTGGCGGCTCGCCACCCACAAGGCGATGGCGACCATCGCCACGCTGGTCACCGGAATGAACAAAGCGAAGCCGAACGGCGCATTGTAGGCGCCGAGCCCCGCGCCGAGCATGATCAGCAGCCCGAGTACGGTCGGCAGGCCCAGGGTGAAGGGCAAGAGGCGCATGAGCAGGGCCAGAGCGGCGGGCGAATCGGCATAGGGCTGGAGCCAGCCTTCGCGGGCGCGGGTCATCAGCGCAGCGGCGGCGGCGATGAGGATGCCGGTGGCGGTATGCGCGGCAATGAAGGTGTAGCGGCCGATCCCCCAGAAGGCCTCGGCGCCGAAGGCATAACCGGCCGCCGCGAGGATCGAGATCGCTCCCGAGCCGACCGCCAGCGAATGGGCGATGATCACTTCCGTCCGGCGAGTGGCGATGGCGAGAAGCAGCATCGCCGTGCCGAGCATCAGATAGCCGCTGCAGGTGAGGATCGACATCCGCCCGGCAATGCCCGAGCCGCGCAGGATCCCGGTGTCGCGGACGACCGCCTGGTCGATGCCGAGGTCGATATCGAGCAGATATTCGGCAAGCGTCGCGGCCGCGAGGAGCAGGACGGCCGCTGCGCAGAGGATTCCGCCGGCGCGGGCCCAGCGGCTTGCTCCGCCGGCGAGGCCGAAGCCGAAACCCATGAGGATGAAGCCGACGGCAGTGTTGAACTTCATGGTCGACATGCCGGGCGCGATCGACGTCAGTGCCGGGATGCCGCGCAGCCAGCCGACGATCACCGCCACGCCGAGCGCGATGAGGAGGCCGCAGAGGAGGAGACGCAGGCGGTCGCGGGCGGGAGCGGCCGCGCCCGCGCGTTCGAGCAGCGGCCCGTCGCTCCGTTCCGTCACGTCCCTACTGGCCAGCAAGCTATTCCCCCGGCGAGTCGTGCAGCCAACATAAGACAGAAAGGAACGCCGCGCGCCGGTTTCCGCGGGTGGCGGCGAGGGCGGATTGGGAGTAGGCGCCGGCCAAGTGAAAGGAGGCGCGCCATGCCCGACATCGCGACCGGCCAGACCATTTTCGACCTTTCGCCGCCCAGCGAAGAGCAAGTGCGGGCGCTTGCCGCGACGCTCGACGACGAGGAGCGCAAGGTCCTGCTCGAGCATGGCACCGAGGCGCCTTTTTGCGGCCTGTTCCTCGACGAGAAAAGGCCCGGCGACTTCACCTGCCGCTTGTGCGGCCTGCCGCTGTTCCACGGCGGGACCAAGTTCGAGAGCGGGACCGGCTGGCCGAGTTTCACCCGGCCGTTCGCCCCCGACCACCTCGAGTATATCCGCGACACCAGCTACGGCATGGTGCGGACCGAGATCGTCTGCGCCCGCTGCGGGTCGCACCAGGGGCACGTGTTCCCCGACGGGCCGCCGCCGACCGGCGAGCGCTATTGCATCAACAGCGTCAGCCTCGAGTTCACGCCCGAGGGCGAGCCGCTACCCGACAAGCTCGGCCGCGGCGCGCCCGAGGGGGAACCGGCGCCCTAGCGCGCCTGGACGCGCACGATCGGCCGGGTGAAGCCGCGGCGGATCGGCGAGTAAGTCAGCTCGATGTAGCGGATGTCGCGGCGGCGGCCGGCGAGATCGATCACCCGAGTGCAGGTGCCGGCGCGCATCCGCTGCCGTACGCGAACGTCCTGCCCGCGGCCGTTGTCGTAGCGGATGTCGAAGTCGCGCATCACCAGCGGCGCGTTGAAGACGCACAGGCGCACGGCACGGAAGCGGCGGTCGCCACGGACGTGGATTCGGTCGCGGTCGACGCGGCCGTCGACGGTCTTGTAGCCGATCGTCCGCCAGCTGTTGAAATAATAGCGCTGGGCGTCGGCGGGTACTGCGGCGGCAATGGCGACGGCGCCGGCGCCGATGGCGGTGAAGAGGGCAAGTTTCATCACGCAGACTCCTGTGGCTTGTGACCTGCCCTGAACCGCCGCGCAGCGCCAAAGGTGCCGCGGCCCAACGGCCTCGACGGTCCGCTCACCGCCTCTGAACGCCGCCGAAACGAGCCGTTCATCGGCCCGTTGCGGCCGGAAGACGAGGGCCGAAGGGTTACATTCCGGGCGATCAGGGCTATCTTGCTTCCCGCTACTAGTCGCAAAATGACGGTCTACAGGCGCTTTGCGGCTCCTTTTTCCTTCTCTTGCAAGCTCCTAGCACCAGCGGACCGGCTCTTCGGCCGCCAACGGAAGGAACCACGACATGCCCATCGGCACGGTAAAATTCTTCAACGAGACCAAAGGTTATGGCTTCATCCAGCCCGACGAGGGCGGAAAGGACGCCTTCGTCCACATCACCGCGGTCGAACGGGCCGGCATGCGCACTTTGCGCCAGGACCAGCGCGTCAGCTACGAGCTGGAGCAGGACAATCGCGGCAAGACCAGCGCCGTCAACCTGCAGCCGGCCGATGGCGCGGCTCCGCAACCGCCTGCCACCGACGAGGCGGAGTAAGCGGCCGCAAAGGTGAGTACCCGTAACACCAACCTCGAATTCTATCTCGCCCGCGCCGAGCAGGCCCGCGAGGAAGCGGCGGCGGCGACGCTCGAGCATGTGCGCGAGCGCTGCCGCCGTTCCGAGGCCGCGTGGACCGAGCTCGCCGACCGCGCGCAAAGGTCGGAGCGGATGCGCGAGGCCGAGGCCCTGCGCAAGGCCGAGGAAGCGGCGAAGTAGGGAGCTTCACGGAAGAAGATGGCCCTGCCGGGCTGGGGAGGCGAGGGAGAGCGATCCAGCGCCGGCAGGGCCTTGTCTTACTCGGCAGCGCCGCTCGAGCTCGCTAAAGGGAACGGCGCTGCTGAGCCAAGGTTTACCGCCCGGCCGTTAGCGCCCGGTGAGCGGAACTGGTTTGCGAAAATTAACGTTTCGCGAGCCCTCACTCGTCGCGGCTCCCGACATAATCGATCCGGATCCTGACCCACTGGCCGATCATCGGGCGGCCGTTCTTGCGCGGCGGACGCACGCGGAACTGCCACGCCGCCTGGCGAACCGCGCTGGCGAGGTGCGAGCCGGGCGGCGAATTGCCGAGCTCGACGCAATCCTCGACCCGGTTGCCGGGGATGGTCTTGCACGCCACCAGCCCCCAGCCGTCGCGGGCGTTGCGCGGAAGGTAGGCCGCG
Organism: Sphingomicrobium sp.; assembly: GCA_036377835.1. Taxonomy (GTDB): domain Bacteria; phylum Pseudomonadota; class Alphaproteobacteria; order Sphingomonadales; family Sphingomonadaceae; genus Sphingomicrobium. Next base: position 8,650 of record DASUXP010000234.1, read on the forward strand.
AGCTCGGCATCGGTCGGCTCGCGCGCCCATTCGGCGGCGTAGAGGATCTCGCCGTGCGGCCCGCGCCCGACCTCCTCCGAATCGCCCGCGCTCGTTCCCGCCTTGGGCATTCGGCCGATGTCGGACGAGGCCATTTCGGCGGCGCTGAGCTCGAGCAAGGGCAGCGGCTTCTCGGCGACCGGCGGCGGGGCGATGGTCGGCTTGACCGGGAGGATGACCGGCGGGGGCTTGGGGACGGGGCGCGACGCCCGGCGCGGCTGCGGGCTTTGTTCCGCCTTGGCGTGCTCTTCGGGAATGAGGTCGACGACCGTCGCATTGCTCGGCTTGCGCTCCGGCAGCGGGAAGACTCCGAGCGTGAGCAGCACCAGCAAGAGCCCGAGGTTGACCCCGAGCGCGAGGGCGAGCCCCGACGCGCGCCGGCCGAGCGGCGGTCGCGAATAAGGCGAGGGGAGGCGATAGGAGGGCAAGTTTCGTCGGGCTGCGTCGCGTGTGGTGCGACCCTAGGGGATGCCGAGTTGAACGGGGAATGAAAAGCCGCGGCCGGCGCGGAAGTTGCCCAAGTAGGCAGTGCCACGCGCGCGCATGCGCCCGCGCGAGTCGCGGGCCAAGCGGGCGCGAAAGTTCACTAAGTTCATGGCCCTACGCGCCCGCGCACGTATGCGCGCGCTAGCTGGGGGTGTGTCGGCTTTGTCGACTTCGGAGGACTGCCTATCCCGCGCATCGGCGAGGATAAGCCATAAAGCGGACAGTGTAGGTAAGATCTATTTCAGGTGCCGACGCCAGGCTTTGCCAAATGAGACGGAAATCTCCGGCCCGCCGCGGTCAGCCGGCTTGCGGGGCGGGGTCGCTGAGGGGGCACTTCGCATTGGTGTCGCCCATGGCGATGCGCTGCCGCGCTTTTTCGGCGCACATCTCCTTGCCGACCTGCTCCATGTAGGGAGCGAGGTCCTCGAACATGCCGTGCTGCGCGTCGAGGATCGCGGGGTCGGTCTCGACCGCCGCCGCTCGCGCCAGATAATGCCGGCCCGTCGGCGACTGGGCGAAGGCGATCATCTCCCTGAGCTCGTCGGCGGAGAATTCGCGGGCATAGGCCTGGGCGGAGGCTTCGGCGATGACGGGAATGCGGGCGCGGAGCCTGGGCTCGGCGAGGGCGAAGACGCGGTTCATGAAGCGCTCGACGCCCGCCTCATCCTCGGGGCCTTCGGCATAGGCCGAGGCCGAGTGCAGCGCGGCGGCACGCATCACCTCGATGAAGTCGCCGGGATTCTCGAGCGCGACATAACGGCGGGCAAGCTCGACCCGCTCGGCCGAAGGCACGGCGGCAGGCGCGGGCTGCGGGTCCGCAGCCGCCGCGGACACCGCCGGAGCGGCCAGGGCGATGAGGAGCGAAGTGAACGCGAGCTTCATGCGGATAGCCTCCCTGCGCGAAGTACGAGGAGGGCGGTTGTGGGCGAGGGCAGTTAAGGATTGGTGATTGCCGGCGGCCTGCCGAGCCGACCGATGGCACAGCAGAATCGTAAATCGCCACCGGAATCGCTAGGCTTCGTCCCGAAGGGGCAGTCTCATGCGACTTGAGCTTCGTCCGGCCGAGGGCTGGCGGGCATTCGCCGGAGAGGTCGGGGTGATCGTGCTCGGCGTGCTCATCGCGCTTGCCGCGCAGCAGGCGGCGGAGTCGGTCAACGAGCGGCGCGAGGCGGCCGGCGCGCGCGCCATCGTCGTCGGCGAAATCGAAGAGAGCCTGACCGTCCTCGAGCTGCGCAAGTCCGTCCAGCCGTGCATCGAAAAAAGGCTTCGGGAGTTGCGCGCAATCGTCGACCAGTGGGGCCGCACGGGCAGCTTCACCACGCCTCGATGGGTCGGGCAGGCGCCGTGGTTCGTGAGCAGCAGCGTGCGCCTGGAAGCGGCGCAATCCGCCGGGCGGCTGGCCCTGCTGCCGAGCGAGGAGCAATATCGCATCGGGCTCATCACCGGCACGCTCAAGAACTTCCGCGAGATCCAGGCCGCAGAGATGGAAGCCTGGGCGAAGCT
>DASUXP010000235.1:0-8937 GCA_036377835.1 Sphingomicrobium sp.
GCGCGCAGGTGCAGCTCGGCAGCGACAGCGAGGTCCAGCTGGTCGCCCCGCGCGATCTCGCGGTCACCGTGCCCGCGGGCCTTGCGAGCGGCGCGACGAGCATGAAGATCCGCTACCAGGGGCCGATCGCGGCGCCGATCAAGAAAGGCGACCATGTCGCCGACCTCGTCATCACGACTCAGGACACGCCGCCGCAGGTGGTTCCGCTGGTTGCCGGCGAGGACGTCGGCAAGGCGGGTTTCTTCGGGCGCATCTGGCTCGGCTTCAAGCAGCTCGTCGGAATGGCCTGACTCTTTTCCCTGTTGGGCTGGACCCCTGCCTTCGCAGGGGTACTAGAGGGCAATGCGTGGGAAGTTCATCAGCCTCGAAGGGGGGGAGGGGGCCGGCAAGTCGACGCAGGTCCACGCGCTCGCGGACGCTCTCTGGGAGCGTGGGATCGACGTCGTCGTCACTCGGGAGCCGGGCGGCAGCGACGGCGCCGAGAAAATCCGCGAGCTGCTGCTGACCGGCGACGAGGAGCGATGGAGCGCTCGGGCCGAGGCGCTCCTCTTCGCCGCGGCGCGCACCGACCATGTCGACAAGGTCATCCGCCCGGCGCTCGAAAGCGGCATATGGGTGCTGTCCGACCGCTTCGTCGACAGCTCGCTCGCCTACCAGGGCGGAGCCGGCGATCTCGGCATCGAGGCGGTGCGCGCGATCAACGCCTTCGGCATCGGCGAGACCTTCCCCGACCGCACGTTGGTGCTCGCGCTCGCCGAGGGCGGCGCCCGCGCCCGCGCCCGCGACAATGAGGACAGCGACCGCATCGGCGGGCGACCGGAAGGCTATCACCAGAAGGTCGACCTCGCCTTTCGCCTGATCGCCGCCGAGGAGCCGGAGCGCGTGCAGATCGTGGACGCATCGGGCGAGCCGGGCGAGGTCACCCGCCGCCTGATCGAGGCCCTCCGGGACCTATTGCCATGATTTTGGGGCAGGACCGCGCGATCGAGCAGTTCACCGGCGCCTGGGCATCGCGCAAGCTGCACCATGCGTGGCTGCTCGCCGGGCCGAAGGGGGTCGGCAAGGCGAGCTTCGCTTTTGCAGCGGCGCGACGGGTGCTCGCCGAAGCGGCGGGACCGCCGTTCGATCTTCCTGGGCTGGAGGTGCCGTTCAATCCCGACGATCTCGACGAGGACGGCGAACCTCGCGAGCACCCCGTCGCGCGGCTGGTGCGCAAGGGCAGTCACCCCGACATGCGCTGGCTCGAACGCCTTGCCAGCGAGAAGACCGGCAATCTCAACCGCAACATCAAGGTCGAGCAAATCCGAGGGCTCGGCGAGTTCATGGGCATGACTCCGGCGCTGTCGGAGTGGCGGGTCGCGGTCATCGACAGCGTCGACGATCTCGAGCCGTCGGCGGCCAACGCGCTTCTCAAGATCCTCGAAGAGCCGCCGGCGAACACTCTGTTCTTCCTCGTCAGCCATGCGCCCGGGCGCCTGCTACCGACCATCCGCTCGCGCTGCCGAAGGCTCGATTTCCAGGCGCTGGAGGATGACGCCATGACGTCAATCCTCGCCTCCGAGGCCCCGCATATCAGCGCCGCCGAACGGCAGCGGATCATCGCCGCGGCCGGCGGCTCGGCGGGGCGCGCGCTGGCCTTCGCCGAGCTGGGGCTCGCCAAGCTCGAGGATGCGGCAATGACCATCCTCCGCCAGGGCGACCCGACCAATGCACGGCGGTCGGAGCTGGCGAGCGAGCTGGGCAAGAAGGCCTCGGCGGACCGCTACTCGGCCTTCCTCGAACTCGCACCCTCACTCATCGCCCGCGAAGCGCGGCAACTCGAAGGCAGCCGCCGCGAGCGCGCGCTGGATGCCTATGCCAAGGCCCGCGAGCTGGCGACGATCGCTCCCCGCGTGTCCCTCGACCCCGCCGCGACCGTCTTCCAGCTCGGCGGGATTCTCGCTGAAGTCGCCGAGAGGGTTCCTTGAAGCGGTAGGGCGCCACCGCTAGGCAGGGCGCTGAATGTCCCAGCCTTTCTACATCACCACGGCGATAAGCTATCCCAACGGCCCGCCGCACATCGGCCATGCCTATGAAGCCATCGCCGCCGACGCGGTCGCCCGCTTCCAACGCAGCCAGGGCAAGGACGTGCGGTTTCAGACCGGCACCGACGAGCATGGGCTGAAAATGGCCCAGGCAGCGCGCGCCGAAGGCATCGAGCCGCGCGCTCTCGCCGACAAGATGTCGCGTCTTTTCCAGGAGATGTGCGACACTCTCGATGTCTCATACGACCGCTTCATTCGCACCTCGCAGCCCGACCATTATCGCGCCAGCCAGGCGATCTGGTCGGCGATGGAGGAGAGGGGGGACCTCTACCTCGACCGCTACGAAGGCTGGTACTCGGTCCGCGACGAGGCTTATTACGAGCCCGACGAACTGCAGAGCGCCGAAGACGGATCCAAGCTCTCGCCCCAGGGCACCCCGGTCGAGTGGACGGCCGAGGAGAGCTGGTTCTTTCGCCTCTCGAGATACCAGCAGCCGCTGCTCGACCATTATGCCGCCAACCCGGAGTTCATCCAGCCCGACAGCCGCCGCAACGAGGTTGTGCGCTTCGTCGAGGGCGGCCTTAAGGACCTCAGCATCTCGCGCACCAGCTTCGACTGGGGCGTCCCGGTGCCGGGCAGCAACAGCCACGTCATGTACGTATGGCTCGATGCCTTGACCAATTACATTACCGGGCTCGGCTATCCCGACGACACCGAGCTGTGGCGCCGATTCTGGCCGGCGAACGTGCATCTGATCGGCAAGGACGTGGTGCGCTTCCACGCCATCTATTGGCCGGCGTTCCTGATGAGCGCCGGGATCGCGCTCCCGAAGCAGGTGTACGGCCACGGCTTCCTGTTGAGCCGCGGCGAGAAAATGTCGAAGAGCGTCGGCAATGTCGTCGACCCGATGGTGCTCGCCGAGAAGTTCGGGGTCGACGCGCTGCGCTACTTCCTGCTGCGCGAAGTGCCGTTCGGGCAGGATGGCAGCTACAGCGCCGAAGCCATCGTCAACCGCGCCAATGCCGACCTCGCCAACAGCTTCGGCAACTTGGCGCAGCGCACTTTGTCCATGATCTACAAGAATTTGGGCGGAGTTGTTCCTGCTCCGGGCGAAGCGCCTGACGATAAGGAACTGCTCGCCGCCGTGGGCCAGGCGACCGATCACGAAGTCCCTGCCGCTTTCGCCCGCATGGCCTTTTCGGTCGGCATCGAGGCATGGCTTCGGGCAGTCTTCGCCTGCAACGCCTATGTCGACACGCAGGCGCCCTGGGCTTTGCGCAAGAGCGACCCCGAGCGAATGGCGGCGGTCCTCGGAACGCTGGTCGCTGCTGTTCGCGAGCTCGCCCGGGCGATCGCGCCGATCATTCCGGCTTCAGCCGAAAAGCTGCTGGCGCTGATCGCCGGGGGAGAGGGTGGGGCGCCGATCGCGCAGCCGACGCCGCTGTTCCCGCGGCTCGAGCTCGAAGAGGCGCCGGAGGCGGCCCAATGAGATACGGGCGATGAGGCTGATCGACAGCCATTGCCACCTCAATTACGAGGGCCTCGCCGAGCGCCAGGACGAGGTGCTGGAGGCTGCTCGGGCGCGGGGCGTCCAGGGCTTCCTCAACATCTCGACCCGGCGGCGCGAGTGGGATGACGTCATTTCCGTTGCCGAGCGCCACGGCGACGTCTGGGCGACCGTCGGGATCCACCCGCACGAGGCCGACGCCCATCCCGACCTCGGCGCCGCCGCGCTGGTCGAGGGCACCAGGCACCCGCGGGTGATCGCGATCGGCGAGTGCGGCCTCGATTATTATTACGACAAGTCCGACCGGAAGGCGCAGCGCCAGCGCTTCCAGGCGCATATCGACGCCGCTCGCGAGACCGGCCTGCCGCTCGTCGTCCACACCCGCGAGGCCGAGGCCGACACCGCCGAAATGCTCGGCGCCGCCGTGAGAGAAGGGGGCGTGACCGGAGTCCTCCACTGCTTCACCGGATCGGCCGAGCTGGCGCGCAAGGGGCTCGACCTCGGCTTTTACGTCTCGCTGTCGGGCATCGTCACCTTCAAGAACGCCGCCGACCTGCAGGAAACGGCGAAGTGGCTGCCGGCCGAGCGCATGCTGGTCGAGACCGACGCGCCGTTCCTCGCGCCGGTGCCGCACCGGGGGCAGAAATGCGAGCCGGCCTTCGTCGCCGACACGGCGAGCTTTGTCGCTGGACTGCGGGGAGAGCAGCCGGAGGCGCTCGGCGAAACCACCACCGCCAACTTCTTCAGATTATTCAGCAAAGCCATAGAGCCGACAGCTTGAAGATCAGGATTCTCGGCTGCGGGACCTCCACCGGGGTCCCGAAGATCGGCAACGAATGGGGTCAATGCGACCCCGCGGAGCCGCGCAATTACCGGCTGCGCACGTCGATCCTGGTCGAAAGCGGCGGCCAGCGCCTGCTGGTCGATTGCGGACCCGATCTCCGGCAGCAACTGCTCGCGGCGAATGTGGGGCTCCTCGACGGCGTGATCGTCACCCATGCCCACGGCGACCATTGCCACGGCATCGACGAATTGCGCCCGGTCGCGCAGGCGCTGCACGGCCCGGTGCCGCTCTACGCGCGTGCCGACGTGCTGGCCGAGCTTGGCGGCCGTTTCGCTTATGCGTTCGACGAGAGCGACTTCTACCGGCCCATCGTCGAGGCACGGGAGCTGCGGGACGAGCTGCGGTTCGGAGACACATTTGTGCGCTTCGTCGACCAGCCGCACGGCGGGCCCACCTCACTCGGCTTGCGCTTCGACGAAGCCGGTCGCTCGGCGGCTTATGCCATCGATTTCAGCGATATGACCGACGACATGGCTGCGCTGTATGAAGGCCTCGACTTGTGGATCGCCGATTGCCTGACCCGTCGGCCGCACCCGACCCACGCCCATCTCGCCGCAGTCCTCGCCTGGGCCCGCGACTTGCGCGTCGGACAATTGTATCTCGTGCACATGGGAAACGGTCTCGATTATCGGACGCTCGTCTCCGAGCTGCCCGACTGGGCTGCGCCGGCTTATGACGGGCTGGAGATCGCGCTGTGACCGGAAACAGCGGTTTCTCCGTTTATTATCTGGTGATCATCGTCGCCGTAGCGGGCTCGCTCATCGGTATGCGACAGCCGATCGGCAGGATGCTGAAGATGGCGCTGGCGTGGGTGGCGATTTTCGGCGTCGGCTTCATCCTTTTCTCTTTCCGCAGCGAATTCAGCAGTTTCGGCCAGCGCCTGAAGGCCGAGGCACTGGGCAGCGCGATCGCCGACGGGGAGGCGCTGCGCATCCCCATGGCGGAAGACGGGCATTTCTGGGTCGAGGCGAGCGTCAACGGACATCCGCTGCGCTTCATCGTCGACAGCGGCGCCTCGATCACCACGGTGTCTCGCGGCGCGGCGGAGACGGTCGGCATGCCGATCGGCAACCAGCGCACCGTGGTCAGCACCGCCAACGGGCCGGCATCGGCGATCAAGGGCTATGCCGACACGCTCGAGGTCGGTTCGATCAAGCGCAACGATTTTCCCGTCGATATCAACGAGAATGTCGACACCAACCTGCTGGGCATGAATTTCCTCTCCTCGCTGCGCAGCTGGCGCGTCGAGGGCAATTATCTGGTGATGGAGCCGTGACCAACGACCTGATGCTCGGCGGGGTTTACTTGCTGATGGCGGTCATGCTGGTGCTCGGGGCGTTGATGTCGCGGCGCGAGCGGGTGGCTCGGCAGGCCACGATGGTGCTCGCCTGGGTCGCGATCTTCGCCGGCGGGTTCATCCTGCTGACCTTCCGCGACGATCTCGGCTGGGTCATGCAACGGCTGAAGGCCGAGGCGGTGGGCACTCCGGTGCAGCAGGGCGGCGAGACGCGCATCCCGATGGCCATCGACGGGCATTTCTGGGTCGAGGGGCGGCTCAACGACGTACCGGTGAAGTTCCTGGTGGACAGCGGCGCGACGATGACGACCATCGGCCGGCAGACCGCACGGGACGCCGGCGTCGCGGTTTCACCGAGGCGCGACCAGTTCGTGCGGACCGGCAACGGCATCATCCGCGTCGCAGGCGGCCGAGCCGACGAGCTGATCGTCGGCAGGATCGTCCGCCGCGACGTCGGACTGCAGGTCGCCGAGGAGGACGATCTCAATGTCCTGGGGATGAATTATCTGTCGTCGCTGAGCCGCTGGGGAGTCGAGGGGCGGTGGCTGGTGCTGGCCCCCTGATCTTTCTGGAATTTACATAATGCATATTATCATACTTCAAGATTATCGTCGCAGCAGGGGGCCGAATATTGCCTGACCTTTCCCGCCTCGTCGCCATCATGCGCCGCCTCCGCGACCCAGTGAGCGGTTGCGAATGGGACAGCGTCCAGACCTTCGGCACGATTGCGCCCTACACGATCGAGGAAGCCTATGAGGTTGCGGACGCAATCGCCCGCGACGACATGGACTCGCTCGCCGACGAGCTCGGCGACCTCCAGTTCCAGGTCGTGTTCCACGCGCAAATGGCCGAGGAAGCCGGCCACTTCACCCTCGGCGACGTCCTCCAGCGCATCTGCGACAAGATGGAGCGCCGCCACCCGCACATTTTCGGCGATGCCGAACATGGCGGCCACCATTTGTGGGAGAAAATCAAGGCCGAGGAGCGCGCCGCCGATCCGGACCAGAGCGCGCTTGCCGGAGTCGCCCTCGCGCTGCCCGCGCTCGAACGCGCCGCCAAGCTGCAACGCCGCGCCGCGCGCACCGGCTTCGACTGGCCTGACGTCTCGGGACCGCGAGCGAAGATCGACGAGGAGCTGGCCGAGCTCGAGGCCGAGACCGACCACGAGCGGAAGCTCGAGGAGCTCGGCGACCTGCTCTTTGCCGTCGTCAACCTCGCACGGCATCTCAACATCGAGCCGGAAGCCGCTCTTCGCGAGGCAAACCGCAAGTTCGAGCAGCGCTTCCGGGCGATCGAGCAGGCGCCCGGCTTCGATGACATGCCCCTGGAGGAAAAAGAGAGGCTGTGGGTCGCAGCGAAGGCCGCAAGTGCTCCTGCGAAGGCAGGAGCCTAGTCCAAGCAAAATGGACCTTGGGCCCCGGCCTTCGCCGGGGTGCTAAAGCACCTGAAAGCGGGCCCAATTGTCGGGCGACAGGCGCACCGACAGCTGGACTTCGTCACGATCTAGGCTCTGCTCGAGCACCTCGCCGCGGGCGTGGAGCCATGCGATCTTCTCGCCCTCGGCCGCGGCAAGCCGGACTTGGTGGACCTGCTCCCCTCTCCGCAGGCATTCGCCCATGCGCGTTCGCAATTCGTCCAGTCCCTCACCGGTAAGGGCCGAGATCGGAACGACATTTTCGCGCCGCCCGGCCTCCGCAATAAGGCGTTCGCGCTCGTCCCCTGCAAGCAAATCGACCTTGTTCCACGCTTCCAGCGTCGGCGGAGCGCCCTCCTCGCGCAGCCCCAGCGATCCGAGCACGTCCTCGACGTCCTCGCGCTGCGCCTCGCGGTCCGGGTGCGACATGTCCCGCACATGGACCAGCAGGTCGGCCGACCGGACCTCCTCCAGCGTCGCGCGGAAGGCGGCGATCAGCTCGGTCGGAAGATCCGAAACGAAGCCGACCGTGTCCGACAGGATGACCTTGTCGAAACCGGGCAGGCGGATGTCGCGCATGGTTGGATCCAGCGTGGCGAACAGGAGGTTCTCGGCGAACACTTCCTCCCCGGTCAACCGGTTGAAAAGCGTCGATTTCCCCGCGTTGGTGTAGCCGACGAGCGCGATCACCGGCCACGGCGCCCGCTGCCGCCGGCCACGGTGCAGCGAGCGCGTGCGCTTCACCTGCTCTAGCTCGCGCCGGATTCGCGCCATGCGCTCGCGGATCAGCCGGCGGTCGGCCTCGATCTGCGTTTCGCCGGGACCGCCGAGGAAGCCGAAGCCGCCGCGCTGCCGCTCGAGGTGGGTCCAGCTGCGCACCAGGCGCCCCGCCTGATATTCGAGATGCGCGAGCTCGACCTGGAGCTGGCCTTCGGCCGTCGCGGCGCGCTCGCCGAAAATCTCGAGGATGAGGCCGGCGCGGTCGATCACCTTGGTCCCCGCCTCGTCTTCCAAATTCTTTTGCTGGATCGGGGTCAGCGGCGCGTCGACGATCAGCAGCCCCGCCCCCTGCGCCTTCGCCAGCTCGGCGATCTCCTCGACCTGCCCCTTGCCGAGCAGGGTCGCGGGGCGGACGGTGCGTACGCGGAACGGCCGCGCGGCGACGACGTCGATGCCGATAGCCTCCGCCAGCCCTTCCGCTTCCTCGACGCGGGCGTCGGCCGAGCGCCGCGCTCCCTCGCGCGGAAGCTCGGGAACGGCAATCAGCGCACGCTCGCCGCGGGCGACGTCGGTCACGCCATGGCCGTCGTACTCGTTCAGTTGTCGCCCTCCGCCTCGGGCGCCTCACCCCCTTCGAGCTTCAGCGGACGCGCCGGCTGCAGCGTCGAGATCGCATGCTTGTAGACGAGCTGAATCTGGCCGCTGCGCTCCAGCAACAGCGAGAATTGATCGAAGCCGCCGACCGAACCCTGCAGCATCACCCCGTTCACCAGGAACAAGGTCATCCGCTCCTGCTCGCGCGTCGCGGCGGCAAGGAAGACGTCCTGGAGCGCCGCCTTGGCCCCGTCGGCGCCGCCGGAGCCGGCAACGAAATCGGGCGGTGGCTCGGCCGGCATGATGGTCGAGATCGAATGCTTGTAGACGAGCTGCGACGCGCCCTCGCGGCGGAGCAGCAGCGAGAAAGCGTCGAACCAGGTGACGACGCCCTGCAGCTTCACGCCCTTCACCAGGAAGATGGTGACCGGGAGCTTGGCGCGCCGGATGCTGTTGAGGAAATGGTCCTGCAGGCTCAGCGCTCTCGCAGGCATGGCGGCGCTCCCAATGTCTATTCGTCCCCTTCCCTCTTCTCCC
>DASUXP010000236.1:0-2656 GCA_036377835.1 Sphingomicrobium sp.
GCCGTCGGTTCCCATGGGGTTTTCCAGGCCGAGGATGCTGTTCTGGTCGGCGACTTGCGTGGCCATGCTTGACTCCTTCGCGGCCCAACTGCTCTCGGCGGCCCTGCATTTCAAGGGAGGCTCGAATGGACGCACCCGACGACTGGACGTTTGCGGACGACGGCAAGGCACTGACGCGGCGGTTCACCTTCGAGGATTTCAGCGAGGCGTTCGCTTTCCTGACCCGCGTCGCGCTTCACGCCGAGAAGGTCGACCATCACCCCGAGTTCACCAGCGTGTGGAACCGGGTCGACTTCCGCCTGAGCAGCCACGATGCGGGCGGGGTCACGGAGCGGGACGTGAAGCTGGCCGACGCGATCAACCGCCTGGCGGGCTAATCCGCGCCTTCGAGCTGGTGGCCATGCTGAAGCCGGCGCGCGACGGTGACGCTGATCCCGGCCCAGGCGGCTCCGGCGCACCAGCCGGCGACGACGTCGCTGGGGTAATGAACCCCGAGATAGACGCGCGAAAAGCCGATGATGGCGGCGAGGAAGAAGGCGCAGGCGAGAATGTAGACCTTGACCGCGCGACGCTGCTGCGTCCGGGCGAGCAGGGCGCCGAGCGTCAGATAGACGATGGCGCTGTTGAAGGCATGGCCGCTGGGAAAGCTCAGCGTCTGCACGTCGACGAGGTGAGGAACGACCGTCGGCCGATCGCGCCCGAACAGATGCTTGAGCAAAGTCCCCACGATTGACCCGCCCGCGACGGAGAGGACGAGGAAGCCGGCAAGTGCCGCTCGGCGGCTCGCAAGCAGATAGCCGGCGACGATCGCCGTCACCAGCGTGAGCACGGCGCCGCCGCCGAGCGCGGTGATGTCCTTCAACGATTTCGCGAGCCACGGCGGGCCGATCGGCATCGCGAGGTCGCCGGGCTGGCGCAGCGCGAGCAGGACCGCGCGATCCCAGGCGAGCGTTTCGCCTTCGGCCATCTCCGAAGCGAGGCCGAGGAACAGCAGGACCAGCAGTCCGGCGGCCAGCAGCCACAGCAGCAGCCGGCTTTCGACGCCAAGCAGGCGTTGCGGCAAGCGGCGACCCTTGGCCAGAAGCTCATTCACGCGCACGAGCGCTCAACGGGCACGGACATTGATCGTTCAGGCGGCGGCTGGCATAGGAGTCGCGTGAACAACGGCGCAGCCATCCGCAGCTATTATTATCCCGACGAGGTTGGGAGCGGCTGACGCGCGCGCAGATCAGACGACCAACCTCGACCCGCCAAGCCTCCGCTCGGCGGGTTTTTTGTTGCCCGAAAGGAACGACGAATGCTCCAGGAGACCATCAAGAAGGCCCCTCCACCGTCCTCCGGACGGTCCCCCTCCCCTGCAAATGCAGGGGAGGATTGGGAGCGCTATGTCGTCCCGCAGGAGTGGGAGTCGTTCAGCGCGGACGATCATGCGGTGTGGGACCTGCTGTTCGCGCGGCAGGTGGAGCTGCTGGGCACGCGCGTGGTCTCCGCCTTTTTCGACGGCATCGACCTGTTGAAGCTGGCGCACCCGGGCGTGCCCGACGTCGAAGGGCTGAACGCGATTCTCACTCCGCGGACCGGCTGGCGGACGATGGCGGTGCCGGGGCTGGTGCCCGACGAAATCTTCTTCGCCATGCTGAGCAGCCAAGTGTTCCCCGTCGGCAACTTCATCCGCACCCACGAGCAGCTCGATTATCTGGAGGCGCCCGACTGCTTCCACGACATGTTCGGCCATATCCCAATGCTCGCCCATCACGACTTCGCCGAGATGACGCGGCACATTGGCGAGCTCGGCCTCGCGGCGATCGCGGCCGGGCAGGGGCACAAGGCGGCGCGGCTCTACTGGCACAGCGTCGAGTTCGGACTGGCCCGCGAAGGCGGCGAGCTGAAGATCCTCGGCGCGGGCCTCGCATCCAGCTTCGGCGAGGCGCATTTCAGCCTGGAGAGCGAGATGGTCGAGCGCCTGCCCTTCTCGGTCGAGCGCGCCGTGCACACGCCCTACCGGCACGACGCCTTTCAGCCGCGCTACCTCGTCTCGGAGACCGTGGACCAAACGATTGCGGACGTGCTGGCGCTCAGCCCGGAGCGGCTGCTCGCGCTCTAATTATCGGGCTGGCCGGGAGCGAACTTCGCGACCAGCTCGCGGCACTGGGACGCGGGCGCTCGGGTGAGCCGGATGATGCGGTCGGCGCGGGCGACGTCCACGAACTGGGCGTAACGGCTGACGTCGTAGCTGCGCCAGGCGGCGACGCTGTCGGGGAGATGCGCCTGGATGAACCTGCCGCCGTCGCCCCATTGGACGGGGAAGTCGCCGCCCTCCTCGGCGGAAGCGCCGGTCACGTCGGTCATCATGTGGCAGCCGACGCCGGAATCGAGCTTGAACGTCGGATCGAGGATGTCGTTCTGGACGCCGCGGTTGATCCCGCTCGCCTCGTAACCGCAGCCGCCGAACAGATAGAGCGGCTTGCCCGAGCCGCGGATCATCACCCGCATCGCCGGCCACGCCTGGTCCTTTCGGTCATAGGTCACGGCGAAGCGGGCTTCGCGGACGGTCTGGCCGGGGTGGGCCTTGAGCCAGGCCGCGTCATAGCTGCGTGTGAAGCAGGCCGTTCCGCCGTCCGCCCTGACCGCATCCATCAGCGGATCGGCGGCGGCG
>DASUXP010000237.1:0-6606 GCA_036377835.1 Sphingomicrobium sp.
TACAAGGGCAAGGGCATCAAGTATCGCGGCGAGTATATCTTCCGCAAAGAAGGCAAGAAGAAGTAGCCATGGCGAAACTCTCCCTCTTCGACCGCCGCCGCCGCCGAGTGCGCACGGCGCTTCGCGCGCGTGCCGCCGGCAAGCCGCGGCTCAGCGTGCATCGCTCGGGCCGGCACATCTACGCCCAGGTCATCGACGATTCGGCCGGCAAGACGCTCGCCTCGGCCTCGACCCTCGACAAGGACATCAAGGGCAAGACCGGCGCCACGAAGGATGGCGCGGCTGCGGTCGGCAAGGCCGTCGCCGAGCGCGCCAAGAAGGCCGGCGTGTCGTCGGTGGTGTTCGACCGCGGCGGCTTCCTGTTCCATGGCCGGGTGAAGGCCCTCGCCGACGCTGCCCGCGAAGGCGGACTGGAGTTCTAAATGGTGCAAGAAACTGAAAATCCCGAAGTGACCAAGGAAGGCGCCGAGCAGGCCCAGGCCGAGGTTCCGGCGAAAGAGGACGCGGTCGTCAAGACCGAAGGTTCCGTCGAGCCGGCCCCGGCCGAGGAGCCGCGGAGCCGCGGTCCGCGCGGCCCGCGCGGCGGCGGTCGTGGGCGCGGCGGCGGAGACCGCGGCGGTCGCGGACGGCGCGATGATCGTCGCGGCCGTGGCGGTGACGACGACGGCGGCGAGGAGCTGATCGAGAAGCTCGTCCACATCAACCGCGTCTCCAAGACTGTGAAGGGCGGCAAGCGCTTCGGTTTCGCCGCGCTGGTGGTGGTCGGCGACGGCAAGGGCCGCGCCGGTTTCGGCCATGGCAAGGCGCGCGAGGTGCCGGAGGCGATCAGCAAGGCGACCGCGTCGGCCAAGAAGGCGATGATCCGCGTTCCGCTGCGCGACGGCCGCACTTTGCACCACGACGGCCTCGGCCATTTCGGTGCCGGCCGCGTCACGGTCCGTTCGGCTCCGGCCGGAACCGGCATCATCGCCGGCGGTCCGATGCGCGCGGTGTTCGAGAGTCTCGGCGTCGCGGACGTGGTGACCAAGTCGGTCGGCACGTCCAACCCCTACAACATGATCCGCGCGACCTTCGAGGCGCTGAAGGATCAGTCGAGCCCGCGCGCCGTGTCGCAGCGCCGCGGTAAGAAGGTCGCCGACCTGCTCGGCCGCGGCGGCGCCAGTGCTGCCGAAGCCGAGGCCCAGGCCGAAGCGATCGCGGAGTAACCAGTCATGGCGAAGATCAAGATCACCCAGACCGGATCGCCCATCCGCCGCGACAAGACGCAGCGGGCGACGCTGGTCGGGCTCGGCCTCAACAAGCTTCACCGTTCGGTCGAGGTCGAGGGCACGCCCGAAGTGCTCGGCCAGGTGAAGAAGGTGCAGCACCTGGTTAAGGTGGAAGAGGCGGCGTAGCTTACCTGTTCCCCGGCGAAGGCCGGGGTCCAGGAGCCGCCTGCAGGCGGCTGTTTTTCTCAGGACTGGACCCCGGCCTTCGCCGGGGAACTGTGCGACCACAGCGAAAGCGAGTGCAGGAACATGAAACTCAACGATCTCAGGGATAACAAGGGCGCCCGCCAGAGCCGCGTGCGCGTCGGCCGGGGCATCGGCTCGGGGCTCGGCAAGACCGCCGGTCGCGGCCAGAAGGGCGCCAAGTCGCGCTCGGGTGTGTCGATCGCCGGCTTCGAGGGCGGCCAGATGCCGCTCCACATGCGGCTGCCCAAGCGCGGGTTCAACAACATCTTCGCGCGCGATTATGCCGAGGTGAACATCGGCGCGGTGCAGAAGGCGATCGACGCCGGCAAGCTCGAGGCCAAGGGCACGCTCGACCATGACGCGCTCAAGGCGGCGGGCCTGGCGCGCGGCGGCAAGGACGGCGTCCGCCTGCTCGGCAAGGGCGAGCTCAAGGCCAAGCTGGCGTTCAAGGTCGCCGGCGTGTCCAGGGGCGCGCGCGAGGCGGTGGAGAAGGCCGGCGGATCGATCGAGCTGATCGAGCGCAAGAACCCGGCCGAGCTCGCCGCCGTCAAGAAGGGCTCGCGCAAGGCTGCCGCGAAGGCCGAGGCCTGACAACGGGCGCATGGCCACTATATAGCGAACTCATCCCGCTCATCCTGAGTAGGGACTGAGCCTGGCGAAGGCCCGTATCGAAGGACCGTCCTTCGATATGCCGGTTCGACAAGCTCACCGGCTACTCAGGATGAGCGGTTCGACTTTCAAGGATCGAACCGTCTGATGGCATCCGCAGCCGAACATCTCGCTTCCAGCCTCACGCTCGCCAATTTTCAGAAGGCGACCGAGCTCAAGAAAAGGCTGTGGTTCACCATCGGTGCGCTGATTCTGTTCCGGTTGCTGTCTTTCGTGCCGGTGCCGGGCATCGACCCTGCGGCCATGGCCGCGCTCTACCAAACGCAGAGCGGCGGCATCCTCGACGTCTTCAACACCTTCTCTGGCGGCGCGCTCGAGCGCTTCTCGATCGTGGCGCTCGGCGTCATGCCTTATATCACGGCGTCGATCGTCGTGCAGCTCGGCGGCACGCTCTACGAGCCGTGGAAGGCGCTCAAGAAAGAGGGCGAAAGCGGGCGCAAGAAGCTCAACCAGTACACCCGATATCTCACCGTGATGATCACCCTCGTGCAGGGTTATCTCGCCGTTCGCGGACTTGAATCGCAATCGATGAACCAGGGCATCCAGGCAGTGGTCATGCCCGGCCTGCTGTTCGAGATCGCAGGCACCGTCAGCCTCGTCGGCGGCACCATGTTCCTGATGTGGATCGGCGAGCAGATCACCAGCCGCGGCATCGGCAACGGCGTGTCGCTGATCATCATGGCCGGGATTGTCGCGCGCTTGCCGCAGGCGATCGCTCAGCTGCTCGAGGGCAGCCGGACAGGCACGCTCAACCCGATGGTGGTGATCGGGATCATCGGCCTGTCGGTCGGCCTGATCCTCTTCATCTGCTACATGGAACGCGCCCAGCGGCGGGTGCTGATCCAATATCCCAAGCGCCAGACGGCACGCGGGATGCAGCAGGAGCGCTCGCACCTGCCGATCAAGCTCAACACCTCGGGCGTCATCCCGCCGATCTTCGCCTCGTCGCTGCTGCTGATGCCGCTGACCGTTCTGCAGTGGGCGGGCAGCCAGGCCTCGGCAGAGGGCAGCGCGAGCGATTGGCTGATCACCGTCAGCACCTATCTGCAGCACGGCTCGACCGCCTATTTGCTCCTTTACGGTCTGCTCATTGCCTTCTTCTGTTTTTTCTACACGGCGGTGCAGTTCAACAGCGAGGAGACGGCCGAGAATTTGAAGCGCCATGGCGGCTTCATCCCCGGAATTCGGCCCGGCAAGGCGACCGAGGAATATTTCGACTATCTCCTCAACCGCGTCACCGTGGTCGGGGCTGCCTACCTCGTTCTCATCTGCCTCATTCCAGAGTTCCTCTCGGCGCAGGCGGGATTGAACTTCACTCTCGGCGGGACGAGCCTGCTGATCGTCGTCAACGTGACGATGGACACGGTGAGCCAGATCCAGAGCCACCTCATTGCCCACCAGTACGGCGACCTCATCAAGAAGGCGAAGCTCAAGACCACGCCGCGCCGGCGCTAGGGGCTTCGATACGGCATTTCGACTTCGCTCAATGCCTACTCAGCATGAGCGGAATTCCATAAACCGTTCATCCTGAGTAGCGACTGAGCCTGCCGAAGTCGCGTATCGAGGGACAGGGGTCATGATGAACATCATCCTGTTGGGTCCGCCGGGCGCGGGCAAGGGCACGCAGGCGGCGCGGCTCCAGGCCGATCGAGGAATGATCCAGCTGTCGACCGGCGACATGCTGCGCGAGGCGCGCGCCAGCGGCTCTCCGATCGGCGAGAAGGTCAAGGCGATCATGGACGCTGGCGAGCTCGTCAGCGACGCCATCGTCACGGCCCTGATCGGCGAGCGGCTCGATGCCGCCGCGGGGCAGGGCGCGATCTTCGACGGATTCCCCCGCACCCAGGCCCAGGCCGAGGCGCTCGACCTCCTGCTCGCCGAGCGTGGCCGCAAGCTCGATCATGTGATCGAGCTCGCCGTGGACGAGAACGCGCTGGTGGAGCGCATCACCGGCCGCTTCACCTGCGCCAGGTGCGGCACCGGCTACCACGACACCTTCCGCCCGACGCAGGTCGCGGGCGTGTGCGACGTCTGCGGCTCGACGGAGTTCAAGCGCCGCCCCGACGACAACGAGCAGACGGTGCGCACGCGCATGGCCGAATATCGCGCCAAGACCGAGCCGATCCTGCCTTATTACGACCGGCGCGGGCTGGTCCGCCGGGTCGACGGAATGGCGTCAGTCGACGAGGTCGCGCGGCAGATCGACGCGATACTCGACGGCTAGACAAACAGCTCCGTCATTGCGAGCGTAGGGAAGCAATCCAGCGGTCGTTTGGATTGCCGCGGCGCTGCGCGCCTCGCAATGACGGGGGTGACCATGCGACCCTTATTTTTGATGGCGATCCTGCTGGCGGCGTCGCCCGCGGCCGCCGAAGTCCTGAACTCGGGCCCGTCGGGGTTCGAGGTTCAGGAGACTGTCCAGGTAGTCGTGCCGCCCGAGCAGGCGTGGAACGCGCTGGAGCATGTGGGCGACTGGTGGGACCCGGCGCACACTTATTCGGGCAAGTCGGAGAACATGCGCATGGCGCTCAGCATGGGGGCCTGCCTGTGCGAGACGTTCGAAGGCGGCGGCGGGATCGAGCACCTGCGAGTCGTCTATGCCGACCCCGGCAAGCGCGCGATCCTCACCGGTTCGCTCGGGCCGCTGCTCTACGAAGCCACTTCGGGGGTGATGGACCTCAAGGTGGAGCGCATCGCCAGCGGCGCACGGGTGACGATGAATTATCGAGTCAGCGGCTTCTACAATGGCGGTGCGCAGAAGTTGGCGCCGCTGGTCGACCAGGTTCTCGGCGAGCAGATGAAGCGCTTCCGCGCCTATGTGACGAAGCTGCCGCGGACCTAGACGCGATCGAGCGTGACGAAGCGGAACGGCGGGCGGCCCTCTTCGGCGGGATGCGCCTCGCTCCATGTCTCGCGCCACTTGCCGGAATGCCGCGGGTCGGGCCACGAGGTGTCGCCCTCGACGTTGGCGAGCACCTCGGTGAGCTCGATTCGGCTGGCGAGTGGCAGGAACAGGGCGAAAATGTCCGACCCGCCGATCACCGACACCGGCTCCTCGCCGGCGAGGCGAAGCGCATGCTCGACGCTGTGCGCGCACTCGGCGCCCGGCGCGCAGCGGTCGCGGTTGCGGGTGAGGACGATGTGCCGCCGTCCCGGCAGCAGCCCCGGCAGGCTGTCGAAGGTCCTCCGTCCCATGACCATCGCCGTGCCCATCGTCAGCGCCTTGAACCGCTTGAGGTCCGCGGGGATGTGCCACGGAAGCCGGCCGGCGCGGCCGATCACGCCGTTCTGCGCCCGCGCGACGACGAGGGTGATCGGCGTCTTGTCCATGTGCCTGCTTTGACGGCAGTAGCGCCGCGTGCCAAGCGCTTCGCTGGTGGACCCGCAATCGCAACTGGCTGACGAGGTCGAGCGGCGCTTTGGCCCGAAGGCGGTCGTCCGCGATCCCGCAGAGCTCGAACCCTGGCTCACCGACTGGCGCGGTCGAGTCCGCGGCAAGGCCGCGGCGATGCTCGCCCCGGCGTCGACCGAGGAAGTCGCCGGGATCGTGCGGCTCGCGGGCGAGCATCGCGTTCCGCTCGTCCCGCAAGGGGGCAACACCGGCATGGCCGCCGGAGCGACGCCGCCCGCGGACGGATCGGCGCTGCTGCTCTCGCTTAGGCGGATGAACCGCATCCGCTCGATCGGTGCCGAAAGCCGCCTCGCCGTCGCGGAGGCCGGCGTGGTCCTCGCCACCCTGCACGACGCCGCGCACGGGATCGGCATGCGTTTCCCGCTCACTCTTGGTGCGCGGGGCAGTTGCACCATCGGCGGGCTCGTCTCGACCAACGCCGGCGGCACGCAGGTGCTGAAGTTCGGGACGATGCGCGCGCTCGTCGCCGGGGTGGAGGCGGTGCTCCCCGACGGCTCGGTCCACAGCGGCCTCTCCGGCCTGAAGAAAGACAATCGCGGCTACAGCCTCGACCAGCTGCTGATCGGCGCCGAGGGCACACTCGGGGTGATTACCGCGGCGGCGCTTCGCCTCGTTCCCGCGATCGCTTCGCGCGCCGTCGCCTGGGCCGGCGTCGAGAGCCCCGCCCGGGCGCTCGACCTTCTGCGCTTCCTCGAAGCCCGCACCGGAAGCATCGAAGGCTTCGAGCTGGTGCCGCAGGATTCGCTCGATCTGGTGCTGAAGCACGTGCCCGGCACCCGCGCGCCGCTCTCGGGCGAGCATCCCTGGCACGTGCTGGTCGAAGCGACCACGACCGACCCTGCCGGGCACGTCGCGGAGGAGCTGGAGCGGCTGCTAGGCGACGCGCTCGAGCGAAAGCTGATCGTCGATGCGGTCCTCGCCTCGAGCGAAGCCCAGGCCGAGGCCTTCTGGCGCATCCGCGATTCCATCTCCGAGGCGGAACGCGCCGAGGGCCCGACCCTCGCCCACGACATTTCCGTCGCCGTCGACCAGATGCCGCGCTTTCTCGTCGACGCCGCGACGGAGGTGCAA